>NZ_BLLB01000001.1 GCF_010723735.1 Mycolicibacterium hippocampi
CCACACACTGGCACCAATTCCTCACCACCTCCCCCCTTGCAGCACACCCACTCCGCCTCCGCTCCGCTCCTACCCACCAGACTTCCGGCACATTGGCACAAGTTGTGCAATACTCGGCTTCGGGCGCTGGCGCGCCCGAACCCCGGCCGCCTGGCGGCGGCCTGTCCGGCTTGGTGAGGTGGTCTAGTGGCGGTGCGACCGTGCTGACGATCTCGCGGCTGAGTCGCTGGAGCATCGGCTACTACAACGACACCGCCAATCAGGCCCGGCAAGCCTCGATGGACCGTCAGGCCGCCGGCGGCGGCCTGGGCGAGTACTACTCCGAAGGCGACACCCGGGTCCCGACCTGGGTCGTGGTCGGCGACAAGGCCACCGTCGGTGAGGCCACCGGACTCGACGGCGCCGCGCTCGACGGAGGCTTTGCTGACACCGAGGTAGCGGCACGGTGGCTCGACGACGGCGTGACGCCCAACGGGGAGGCCGGACGGGCGTTCGGGACCAACGGGGTGCACGGGTTTGACCTGATGTTCGCCGCGCCCAAGAGTGTGTCGCTGCTGCGGTCGCTGACCGACGACGTGGCCGAAAAGGTCATGCAGAACGCCCACGTCAAAGCAGTCGAAGCCGCGATGACCTACCTGCATGAACATGCCGGGTACACGCGGGTGCACAACCCGCTGACCAGCAACAAAGACCTCCAGCGGCTGCCCGGGCTGGTCGCGATCGCCTACCAGCACGAGACGAGCCGCTGCGGGGACCCGCACCTGCACACGCACGTCATCGTGCCGAATCGCCAGGTCAGAGCTGATGGGCGGCTGGTGTCGATCGACTCCAAGTCGCTGTATCACGAAGCCAAAGCCGCCGGGATCATCTACCAAGCCACGCTGCGCCACGAGTTGCACGCCGAGCGGGGCTTCGAATGGCAGCCCGTCGACGAGCATTCCGGCATGGCCGAGATCGAGGGCGTCACCGCGGCGAGCATCAAGGCGTGGTCGCAGCGTTCGACGCGGCTGCGGGAATGGGCCAAAGACAACCTGGTCGTCGTCGACGGTGAGCCGACCGCCGCGCAGTTGGCGACCGCGCAGAAAGCCACCCGGCCCACTAAACCCGAGCAGCTCGCCTGGGACGAACTCAAAGCAATGTGGCGCGCCGACGCGCGCGGTCTGGATCTGGACCGCGACGCGCATTTCGCCGCGCGCGAGGCGCGGCGCGCACAGGCGCGCACTCCCCTGGACCGAGCGCGCATCGCGCACATGGCAGCGCGCATCGACAAGGCCGCCTTCACGCGCGCGGACATGGTGGAGATCGTCGGCGCGCAGCTGCCCGTCGGCGCGGTCGGGGAACCGCGCGCGCTCATCGAAGCGTTCGTCGACGACGTCGGTGTGCGCATCAGCGCGCCGCGCGAAGCGCACCACCGCGAGGGGCACGAGAAGTACACCGTCGACGCGATCATGCTCGAGGAGTCCCGCATCCTCGACATGGTCGATACCTCCGACAACCGCAGTCGACTCGATGTGCGCGCTGCCGATCTCGGGGACCTCTCCGCCGACCAAGAGCGCGCCATCCGCAACATCGCCGTCTCCCCATTTCTGGTGCAGCCCTTGCAGGCTCCGGCCGGTGCTGGCAAAACTCACTCACTGAAAGCGTTGCGCGCCGCCGCGCACCGGGCGAACAAAGAAGTGCTCGTGCTCGCGCCCACCGGCAAAGCCGTCGACGAGGCGATGCAGGAGGAAGCCGGCGACCGCGGCCTGACCGTGGCCAAGGCGCTCAAACTCATCGAGGACAACAATCTGGCCATCGACCGGCGCACCGTGGTCGTCGTCGACGAAGCCTCCATGGTCGGCACCCCCGAGCTGAAAAAACTGCTGTCGGCCGCGGTGGCCGGGCGCGCGAAGATGGTGCTCGTCGGGGACCCCTACCAGCTGGCGCCGGTGAAAGCCCGCGGCGGCATGTTCGAGCATCTCTGCGGGGACCTGCCCTGGTCGCAGCGCCTGGGTGAAGTGTGGCGGATGCGCAGCGCCGAGGAGCGCGACGCCTCCCTGGCGTTGCGGTCCGGGCACGGCAATCGCCTGCGCAAGGCGGTCGGCTGGTATCGCAGTCACGGCCGCCTGCACACCGGCGACCCGATCGCGATGGCCAAAGACGCCGGCGATGCCTACCTGGCTGACCGGGCCGCCGGGAAAGACTCACTGATGGTCTGCGACTCCTGGGAGATGGCCGACGCGCTCAACCAGCGCGTTCACAACGCCCTCGTCGGCGACGGGCCGTCCGTGCGGGCCGCCCGCGACCAGCGCATCGCCGTCGGCGACATCATCATCAGCCGCGAAAACGACATCAGCATCCCCGTGCACCCCGGGGCCGAGCACCCCGTCGGCCAGGCCGTCGACCAAGTACGTAACGGCAACCGGTGGCGCGTCGCCGGCATCGACGAGAAGACCAATCGGGTGGCCGCCGAACGGCTCACCGACAAAGCGCGCGTCGTCTTCGACGGCGACTACCTGCGCCAGAACGTCACCCTCGGCTACGCGGTGACCGTGCACTCCGCCCAGGGAGTCACCGTGGGCAACAAAACCACTCCCGGTGTGTGCCACTCCATCCTGGCCGACACCTCCAGCCGAGCCATGGCCTATGTCGGCATGACCCGCGCCAAAGACGAAAACCATGCCTACGTCTACCAACGGATCAGCGGCGAAGCCGACCACGAACACTCACGCCTGGTCGCCGGGGCTGACATTCACGTCCTGCGGCGCGGCAACAAATGGGCTGCCGCCCACCACTTCCGCACCATCCTGGCCAACGACGACCGGCCCCGCACCATGCACGCCGAAGCTGAACGCACCGAACGTGACCTACTCCCCCAACCCGTCAGCGACCTGCTGATCGCCCAAGAGCAGCGCCGCAGCGCCCGCAGCGCGGTATGGCGCGAACACAGCGCCGCCGGCCGGGCCGCGGCCGCGGCCTACCAGCGGATGGCCACCGTCGCCGAGACCGTCGCCGAACGCGACCGTGACCGGGGGCGCGACATCGACGGCCTCGAACTCTGATCTGCTGACGCACAGTGCCACCAACGCGCGATAGCGTCAGAACCTGACCGGTTACTGCGGGGAGCCAGCGGCCAACGACGCAAGGAGTGCACCAGGTGAAGATCACGACCGTGTTGGCGACAACCGCAGCGGCCGCCGGGATCGGTGTCATGAGCGCACCAATCGCGCTGGCCGACAACCCCACTCCGAACCTGGTGACGTTGGGGCAGCCAGCCGAACTGATCAACGGGCCGGTGGTGCAGGCCTGGACAATCAGCGGGCTCAAGCCCAGCAGCGACGTCATCCCCTGGCATGTTCGCGGAGCGCTGTGGGAAGCCACCGCCACCAACACAGCGGTCGCGGGCACCGTTCAGCCCATCGTGTCCGACCTCAACGCGCGGGCCCGCAACGGCGACACCTACCGAACGTTGTTCCTGGTCGCCACCCCCCAGGGAGTCAACCCGGCCGCGCTCGCCCAAGGGCAGCAGACCTCAGGAAAAATCTACTTCGACGTGACCGGCGCCCAGCCCGACAGCGTCGTCTACAACGACGGTGCCCGCGACCTCGCGGTCTGGCTGACCCCGCCGCCCGCACCGCCAGCCCCCGCGGCCGGCGGCTCGGCCCCCTACCGGGGAACCCCCAGTGCCAGCTCGCCAGCGCAAGATACCGAAGCCGCCCCGGCAGCGGTCCCGCCGGCAGCCGAAACGCCTATGACGCCCGCACCCGCCAGCGTGGGCACACCACTGACCCCCGGCAGTGTCGGTACGCCCCTGCCCACCGGCAGCGCGGGAACTCCCCTGCCGACCGGCGACGCCGTCGCGCCCGGCGGCACCCCAGCCCCAGCGGGTAGCCCATCGGTCACGACAACCCCCGACATCAGCACAGGAACCCCGCTGCCGGCCGAGACCCCCGCCCCCGCCACCGCCGCCGCTCCCGCGCCGACCGCGACGCCCGCGGGTAGCGCCGGCACCCCCCTGCCCGCGCCCGAGGTAGCCCCGGCCGCCGGTGCGGGAACGCCGGCGGCGCCCGTCACCACCACGCCGGTACCGATGCCCTGATCGGTCAGAAGACGCGGTGGCGCATCTGTTCGGTGTATTCGGTGACGCGCTGCAGGGCGGCCGACAGGCGGTGTATTGACCCGCCGAACAAGCCCGCCTGCAGCGGCGGCCAGTCGTCACCGGCGGCGTTCACCTCAGCCAGCACCGCGCCGTAGCGGCTGTCCTCCAGGCGGGCGGTGTGGCTGGCGTCGGTGACGAACAAACCCAGCCACGGCTCGGTGAATACGCGGTCCTGCGCCATCTGGTCGGCCACGACGAGGGAAAACATGATCTCGGTCTCGTCGAACAGCTCGCCGTAGCGCGGCAGGCCGTAGAGGCCGGCGAAGTGCGGTTGCAGCGCGTCGAACAGATACGACGAGGCGACAAATGGCGGCTTACGCCGTCGATGCTGGGCGATGTCGCCCAGCAGGTGCTCCAATTCCGCGTCGTCGCCGGCGACTTGGGCCGCCCGCAGCGTCAACGCCAAGCTGTCCTCGCGCGACAGCGCCTCCCACGGGCCCACCCTCTCGATCACCGTCACCCGCAAATTGGGGTGCGTGATCGACCACGGCACGGTGGCGTCGGTGGTCAGCGCCCGCAGGGCACCGAAGTTTCGTCCCTGGACCGCAGAGATCGAGCCCGCGTAGAGCGCCAGTGTGGCCGGTAGCAACGCCAACGCCTGAAGACGGTCGTCACGGCCTTCCACGATCAACGCTTGGGTGGCGCCGACCCGCATCTGTCCGGTCACCGTGTCGCTCAACGGTGCCGGTTGGGCCAGCGCAGCCATCGTGTCCGCCCAGATGCGCTCGTGATCGGCGTTGGGCCATGCGCATGCGGTGATGAGCTGATCCAGCAGCGGGGCGGTGAGCTCCTCGTAGCTCTGCGCCATCGCCAGATACTGGCGCAACTGCTCTACCGGTTGGCGGCTGGCGAACGTGTTCGGGAACACCTGCGGGTCAGCACGGGCCGCCTGCAGCTGCTGGACCGTGGCGCGCATCAGCCGGGCAACCACCAGCGGGTTGCCCTGCTCCACCGCGTCACGGAACTGCTCGCCCAGCGGGCGGGGCGGATCTTTGAGCAGCCGATCCTGCAGCATGATCAGCTCACGGTGCGTGGCCGGGGGTGAGCTGGCCACGCCGCGGTGAAACACCGTGCCCGACCGGTTGTTCTCATAGGTGGTGACCAGCGAGTGGATTCGGTCGCCGGGGCGCGGCGCGGCGACGGTGAACACCGCGACGTCATGGCCCTCGACCTTGAAATAGTCCACCGACCACTGCGGACCATCCACGTAGGGCCGCAGCTTGTCGTGCAGCGCGGCAGCATCAAGGACCTCGGTGACGCCGACGAGTTGCCCCGGCGCGACGCCGACCACAAGATAGGCTTCCCCACCGCAGTCACGGCCCGCGCTGACCGGATCGCGGTTGGCGAACGCGATGATGGCGCGCGCCGCGGCGAACCGATCAGCCTTGGACCCGAAATCCAGCGTGCTCTTGCACTCCAGCCAATGGGTTTCCTGGCTTCCCGGGTCGGCGCGATGAATCGCCTCCACCAAAGCGGTCACGCTCTGCGGTGACCGCAGCGGAGCCGACGTATCGAAGTCCAGAGCCATAGTTGCCAGCCTATGGGCGCGCCGCGACAGCCCCCGGACACAACAGGCCCTTCGCGGGGCAACAGCGGCGCGCTGGCGGCAAGCGCCACAGAGTCCCGCACGGTGGCGCGCCAGTATGGACCCATGATCACCGAGCCGATCGACCTCAGTGGCTTCACGGGCTGGGTGCCGTTCGCAGAGCTGCCCAACACCGACGTGCCGACCTCCCCCGGCGTGTATGTGGTCGTACGGCCGACCGACGACCCGCCCACGTTCCTGGACACCTCCCCGGCCGGCCACTTCAAAGGCAAAGACCCCACCGTGCCGGTCGACGAGCTCCACGCGCTCTGGGTGCCGGGAACCCGCATCATCTACATCGGGAAAGCCAACGCCGGGCGCACCGGTCGCCGTGGTCTACGCAAACGGCTCGATGAGTTCCGCCGCTCGGGCGCCGGCCAACCCGTGGGCCACAGCGGCGGGCGGCGGATCTGGCAACTCAGCGACCACGCCCAACTGCGCGTCGGCTGGCAGGTAACCGACGACACCGCCGCGGCCGCCACCGAAACAGCGTTGATCGCCCAGTTTCACGCCCACCACGGACGGCGCCCCTTCGCCAACATGCGGAACTAACGAGCCCTGTTACCCGCCCCGGCCCGACTTCCCTGCGATATTGCGTTCCGCGTTTAGGGTGACTTCGAGCTTCAGCGAAAGGAGTTAGACGGGTGGCGACGTCGGTGCATGAGGTGTTCGAGGCTTTTCGGCGTGCCCCTAGCAATTACGAACGCGGCTTGAAATTCGAGCAGCTCATGGCGCAGTACCTGCCGCTGGATTCCCTCTACGGCCGACTCTTTAAGCAGGTCTGGTTATGGAAGGACTGGCCTGGGCGGGGCGGCAAGATCGACACCGGAATTGACCTCGTTGCTGAGGAGATCGACACCGGTGACCTATGGGCCATCCAATGCAAGTTCTACGAACCCGATCACGTGCTGGGAAAACCGGACGTCGACTCGTTCCTGTCCGCGTCAGGAAAGCATCCCTTCGCCCACCGGCTAATCATCTCCACAACGGATAAGTGGGGGAAAAATGCTGAAGACGCGGTCGACAACCAGCAGATTCCCGTTCAGCGCATTGGACTGGCTGACATCGCCGAGGCCCCGATCGACTGGGCCTTCGCCGGCCCCGCCGACGGACTGAACCTTGAGCTGGCCCCCGCCCCCAAACGGGACCCCTGGCCTCATCAGCGTGAAGCCATCGACAAAGTGATCGTCGGCTTCACCGAAAACGACCGCGGCAAGCTCATCATGGCGTGTGGCACGGGAAAGACCTTCACCGCGCTCAAGATCTGCGAGCAGATCGCCGACGACCTCGGCGGAACAGCCAAGATCCTGTTCCTGGTGCCCTCAATATCCCTGCTGTCCCAAACGCTGCGCGAATGGACCGCTCAGTGCCAGGTGGACCTGCGGTCCTTTGCCGTGTGCTCGGACACCAAGGTCTCCCGCGCGGTGGAAGACATTAACCCCTACGACGTGCCACTTCCTGCCACCACCGATCCGGCCACGCTGGTCGCACAAATGGCGCACCGCAAACGCGCTAAAGGACTGACCGTGGTGTTCAGCACCTACCAGTCCATCAACGTAATCGCTGAAGCACAGGCGGTCGGGCTCGACGACTTCGACCTCATTGTGTGTGATGAAGCGCACCGAACCACCGGCGTCACACTCGTCGACGGAGACGAATCCAACTTCGTCAAGGTGCACGACGCAGCCTTCCTCGCCGGAGCCAAGCGGCTCTACATGACAGCAACGCCAAGGCTTTTCGCGGAGGAAACCAAGACCAAGGCCGCCGAACACTCCGCGGTCCTCGCGTCGATGGACGACGAAGCCCTCTACGGCCCCACTTTTCACCGACTCGGATTCGGCGAAGCCGTGGAGCGCGGACTGCTCACCGACTACAAGGTGCTCGTGCTCACCGTCGACGAGAAGTACATCGCCGGCCCACTGCAGCAGCAGCTTGCCGACGTCAACAGCGAACTCAACCTCGACGACGCGACCAAAATCGTCGGTTGTTGGAACGGCCTCGCCAAACGAACTGGCAAAGCCGCCGGCGGTGCTGACTTCGGCGGTGACACCCGCCCCATGCAACGCGCCGTGGCCTTCCTTCGAGACATCAAGTCCTCTAAGAAGCTCGCAGGGAAGTTCGCCACCGTCATCGACGCCTATGACCAGGCCGACGACCACCTACTGCGCTGCGACGTCGAACACGTCGACGGAACCTACAACGCCCTGGAACGCAACCACCGCCTGCAATGGCTCAAGGCGCCACTACCCGACAATCAATGCCGCATTCTGGCCAACGCCCGCTGCCTTTCCGAAGGGGTGGACGTCCCCAGCCTCGACGCGGTCCTCTTCCTCAACCCGCGCAGCTCCGTGGTTGACGTCGTGCAATCTGTCGGCCGGGTCATGCGCCGAGCCGAAGGCAAGCAATACGGGTACATCATCCTGCCCGTCGGGGTACCGGCGGGCGTAGCACCTAGCCAAGCACTCGCCGACAACCGCCGCTTCAAGGTGGTGTGGCAAGTGCTACAGGCGCTGAGGGCTCACGACGACCGCTTCAACGCCACAGTCAACAAACTCGAACTCAACAAGAACGCCACGGACTCAATCCTCGTCGGCCACGTACCGAACGCCGCCGAGAATCTCACCGACTCAACATCTTCCGGCGACGGTACAACAGCCTCTGCCGATACCGCGGCTGCCGAGTCGGCGCAGGTCGCCCAACAGCTGTCTATGTTCTCCCCCGACCAGTGGCGGGACGCTGTGTACGCCAAGATTGTCGATAAGGTCGGCACGCGCACCTACTGGGAGGACTGGGCCAAGGACGTCGCCGTAATCGCTACGGCCCAGCAGACACGCATCAAGGCGCTGCTTAACGAGAGCACTCCCGACATCGCAGCAGCATTCGATAAGTTCGTCGGAGCGCTGCGCGCCCATCTCAACGATTCGATCAACCGGGATCAAGCCGTGGAGATGCTTTCCCAGCACCTGATCACCAAGCCCGTGTTCGACGCCCTCTTCGAAGACTACGATTTTGCGGACCACAACCCGGTTTCACAGGTCATGCAGGCGATGGTCGCTACCCTGCATGACCAAGCGCTCGACACAGAAACCCAACGCCTAGAGGGCTTTTACGAATCAGTGCGTATGCGCGCGGCCGGGGTTGACAATGCCGAGGGCAAGCAGCGCATCGTCGTCGAACTCTACGAGAAGTTCTTTCGGATCGGTTTCCCGCGAACCGCTAAAGCTCTAGGGATCGTCTATACGCCAACACAAGTCGTTGACTTCATCCTGCGCTCGGCCAATGACACACTTCGCGCCGAATTTGGAACGACATTGACTGAGCCCGGCGTGCACATCCTCGATCCATTCACCGGGACTGGCACCTTCATCGTGCGCCTGATCCAGACCGGACTCATCAGGACCGAAGACCTCGCCCGCAAGTATGCCAACGAATTGCATGCCAACGAGATCGTATTGCTGGCTTACTACATCGCCGCCATCAACATAGAGGCCGCCTACCACGGTGCCGTTGGTGGTGAGTACCAGCCATTCAACGGCATTGTCCTTACCGACACCTTTCAAATCGCCGAGGTCGGCGACACCATGGATGCCGAACTATTCCCTCAGAACAACGATCGGATCATCGCCCAGCAGAGCCAACCCATCCGTGTGATCGTCGGGAATCCGCCTTACAAGTCGGGGCAGGGCAGCGCCAACGACAACAATGCTAATCAGCCGTACCCCACACTTGATGCCGCGATCTCCGCCACCTATGCCGCCAAGTCGACCGCCAAACTGAAAAGCAAGCTCTACGACTCGTATGTTCGCGCCATCCGTTGGGCCACCGACAGGATCGGTGACGCTGGCATCATCGCCTACGTCACCAACTCCGGCTGGATCACCGGCAACACCACCGCTGGTCTTCGGCTTGCTATGCCGGAGGAGTTCTCGGCGCTCTATATCTACGATCTCCGCGGCAACCAACGTCAAAGCGACTGGCGCGCCGAAGGCGGCAAGATCTTCGACGACGGGTCACAAACGGGTGCTGCGATTCTCATCGCTGTCAAGAACCCCGCCGCCACAGGCCCATGCCAGATCCACTATCGCAACATTGGAGACGGGCTATCCCGCGACGACAAGCTTGCAATTATCGCGAAAAGCGAACTACCTACCATGGCGTGGGAGACGATTTCCCCTAACGACGAAGGCGACTGGGTAGACCCCCGGGACGAAGCCTTCAGCTCCTACACACCAATCGCCGTCAAACGCGGATCCGACGACCTGGCCATCTTCACCGACTACTCAGGCGGACTCAAAACCAACCGCGATGCCTGGGTGTACAACTTCTCTGCCGCGCAGCTGGCCGACAGCATGTCCGCCACCATCGACTTCTATAACGAACAGGTCGACGCCTACCAGCGTGCAGTCGCCGCCAACCCCGAACTCGCTGTCGAGGACGCTGTCGCCTACGATGAAGCCAAAATCAGCTGGTCTTCCGGCCTGCTCCCTAAAGTGCAACGCGGACAACGTATCAGCTACCAGCCGACTCATCGGCGCTTGGCGATGTACCGGCCGTTCTGCAAGATGCACGTCTATTTCGACGACGACCTCAACGACCGCCGCGGCCGACTGCACTACCTCTTCCCTCGCGAGGACCTGCCGAACTTCGGGTTCTTCGTTCCTAACCCCGGGAACCTGGCGCCACCGTTCCTCAGCCTAATGACCGACGCGCTCCCAGATCTCGGCGCCGCCGGCATTAGCGCCGTCAACTTCTACCCACGCTGGACCTATCAGACCCGCGCCGGTGGCGGCCAACTAACACTTGACGACTCAGCACAGGCTGACACCGAATACCGACGCGTTGACACCATCAGCCCGCAGGCGCTCGCCACCTACCGCACCGCCCTCGGCGACGACATCAGCACCGACGACATCTTTTACTACACGTACGGGCTGCTGCACTCTCCGCAATACCGACAGAGGTTCGCCGCCGACCTCAAAAAGATGCTTCCCAGAATCCCCCCACCCGCAGCCCGAGAGCACTTCGACGCTTTCACCCACGCTGGTCACACGCTCAGCGACCTTCACCGCGGATACGAAACCGCAGCTCCCTACCCCCTTCTCGAAACAACGACCGGAGCTCTCAACGGCACTCCGCAGGAGACCCTGCGCGTCACAAAGATGCGATTCAAGTCGAAGACTGACCGCAGCGTCCTGATCTACAACTCCCAGCTCACCCTCTCAGGAATTCCCGAGGACGCGCACCGTTACCGACTCGGGTCGCGCTCAGCGCTCGAATGGATCATTGAGCGCTACCAGATCAAGACTGACAGCCGCGGCTCGGGGATCGTCAACGATCCCAATACCTGGTGCAGCGAACACGACGACCCCCGATACATCGTCGACTTAATCAAGCGCATTGTCACCGTCAGCGTGAAAACGATGAGCATCGTCGACAGCTTGCCACCAATCTGACTCGCGGCCGGTACGCCGCCACCGCCAGCAGATCCGGCAAAGGACTCGCTTCCCCCGCCCTTGAACCCGCTAACGCCGCCAGGGCTTTAGTTCTCGTCGCAGGTCACCGCAGCCGTCGCCTTCTTTCTAATGCGCGCCGGATACGCTCTGATACGACTGAGCCACTCTCCCCGATCCGGCAGGTAGCTGTTGCTGACCCTTCGCGACTATCAGCGCGCCGCCGTCGACGCCGTCACCCCCGACGAGCACCGGGCGCTTCTAGTGTCGGGCTGCGGTACCGGCAAGACTCTCATGGCGGTGCACGCCGTGGCCAAGCTGCTCGCCGGCGCCCCCGGCACGGTCCTGCTGACCTTTCCCACCCTCGGCCTACTGGAGCAGACCTATCAGGTGTGGCGCGGCGAGGCACCAATGCCGTTCTCCGCGCTGGCGGTGTGCTCCCAGCAGATCAGCGACCCCGAAGACATCGCCGACGACGAGCTATCAATACCCAGCACCACCTCCGCTGAACAGTTGGCTCACTGGCTGGCCGACACCGCAGGTGTGCGCGTAGTTTTCGCCACCTACCAATCGGCGGCGGTCCTGGTCGAGGCCCACCGCGCGTTCAGTGCAGCGGCCTGGACAGTCATGGTGTGCGACGAGGCCCACCGCACCGCCGGGCGGCGCGGCAAACCGTTCGCCGTCGTGCTCGACGATCACAAGATCCCGGCCGCGCACCGCCTTTTTTTCACCGCCACCCCCAAAGTGCACGCCCGCGGTTCCTCGCCGAGCCGCAGCAGCGCCAGGCCGCGCAGGAACGCGGTCGCCTCCATGGACAACCAAGACCTCTACGGGCGGCGCGTGTTCTCACTGCCCACCCGCGACGCGATCCAGCGCGGCATCCTCAGCCCGTTCAAGGTGGCTGTCATTGCCGTTACCGACTCGGCAGTGGCCTCCGCCCTCAAAGATGTCCGCCTGATCAGCCTCGCCGCCGGCGAAGACGGCAGCGCCCGCGCTGACCATGTAGCCGCCGCCATCGCTTTGACCCAAGCGGCCGACGACTACCAGCTCTCCAGCGTCCTGGCCTTCCACAACACGATCGCCGCCAGCCGCGACTTCGCCGCCACCTTCGCCCGCACCCACGCGCTGCTGCGTGCCCGCGGCCTCGTCTCTGACGGACGAGAAGCCCACATCACCCACATCGACGGAGGCTCCCCCCTGCGGGAGCGCAAGGCCGCGGCCGAAGACACCCTCGGCCAGCACCGGCCCGATCAATGGAACATCGTCACCAACGCGCGCTGCATCACCGAGGGAATCGACATTCCCGCCCTGGACGCGGTGTTCTTCGCCGAGCCGCGGTCCTCCGACATCGACGTCGCCCAAGCCGTCGGACGCGCCATCCGCAAGAACCCCAACCACGACCGTCCCGCGCTGATCGTGCTGGCGCTGACGGTGGACGACAGCCTCGACGCCGAAACCGTCATCGACATCAGCCAATTCAAGAAAGCGCGGCAAGTGCTGCTCGCGCTGCAAAGCCACGATCCCAGCATCGGCGCCGATCTCACCCGGCTCTGGGGCACCCTGGGCGAGACCGGCCCCGGTGACAGCGACTCCGTGCACACCGACCTCGTCGACATCCTCATCCCCACCGACCTGCCCTCGGAGCTGGCTGAGCAGTTCCTGCGCGCCTTCAGCGTGCACACCGTCGACACCTTGACCCAGCAGTGGGAAGACAACTTCGCCGCGCTGGCCGCCTATGCCGCCGCGCACGGTCACGCCAGCCCGCCGCAGCAGTACACAACTGCTGACGGGCGCCCCCTGGGGCAATGGGTATCCGGACAGCGACGTGCCCACGGTCACGGCCGGATGCTCCCGCAGCGCATCGAGCGACTCGAAGGGTTGCCCGGATGGGCGTGGAACGTCGTCGACGCACGCTGGGAGACGAGCTTCGCTGCGTTGGCCGCCTACGCCGACGCCCACGGGCACTCCTACCCGCCGCGCACCGCGAATCTTCGCCTCAACCAATGGGTGATCGGGCTGCGCCGGCCCGGGCAGCGGCAGCGGCTGCGCGAGGACCAACGTAAACGCCTGGAAGATCTACCCGGCTGGAGCTGGGCTCACCGACAAACCCGTCAGTGGGAGAGCTACTTCGAGGAGCTCGCCGCGTACGCGGCCGCACACGGTCACGCCAGCCCGCCGATCGGCTACGTGACCGACGCCGGAGTTGAACTGGGCCAGTGGGTGCACGATCTACGGCGACCGTCGCGACGGGCGAAGCTTGCCCGTGCCCGGTGCCGGCGTCTGGAGGCGCTGCCGGGTTGGTCCTGGGAGTATCGGGCCCGACCCACGTGGGAGGCCGCGTTCGATGCGCTGGCCGCCTACGCCGCGGAGCACGGGCACACCAACCCGCCGGGCGGCGAGCAGACCGACGATGGTCGGTCCTTGGCGTCGTGGGTGACCGCGCAGCGTCAGGCACGCAGCAAGGGCAAGCTCAGCGCGGAGCGCTGCCGGCGTCTGGAGGCGCTGCCGGGCTGGTCGTGGAACCTCGCCGAAGCCCGATGGGAGGAAAACTTCGCCGCGCTGGCGGCCTTTGCCGCCACACACCGCAGCTGCGATCCCCCGCCCGACTACGTGTCATCGACCGGTGCCAGCATTGCCGACTGGATACGGGGAGTGCGCCGCGCCGCCCGCGCGGGCAGTCTGTCCACAGAGCGTCTGAAGCGGTTGCAGTCGTTGCCGGGTTGGTCGCCGGAGGCGCGGCGATTCGACGCCGCCTGGGACGAGAACTATGACCAGCTCGTCGCCTACGCCGACGAACACGGCCACGCCGCACCGGGCCAGCACTACCGCACCGCATCCGGGATGGCGTTGGGGCACTGGGTCTCCAACCAACGTGCGGCGTACCGGACCGGGAGGATGGCTCGGGACTTCCCCGACCGCATCGGCCGCCTGGAAGCCCTGCCCGGGTGGGCATGGAACACCTTTGATGCTCAGTGGGACAGGGGGTTTCGCGAACTGCAGGCGTACTGCGCTGAACACGGAGCGGCCACCCCGGGAAGCAAGCTCGTCACCGAGTCAGGTCACGGGTTGGGGCACTGGGTCAGCGACCAACGCAAAAAGCGCCGCGCCGGTCAGCTCAGCGAGGAGCGGTGCCGCCGCTTAGAAACGCTGGCCGGCTGGAGTTGGTGATCGCGGCGCCTCAGTCGGTGGTGTCGGGAAGAAAATAGCGGGGCGAAACACCAAACACCTTTGCCACGCAATACACTTCGTCGACACGCGGTGCCCGCTCGCCGTGGTAGAGGCGGTACCACTGGGTGCGGGAGGTCTTGAACTCCGGGCAGTGATCCCGGATCAGCTTGTAGACCGTAAGCGGCTTCGTCGTGCGGGTGCGGCCGGTATTGAGCATCCGAACCCGAGGATTGTCCTCGATAAGCGCGGCCAGCTGCTCGGAGAAGAAAGACGCGGCAATATGAGGCTTCGATGCCTGCGCCGGGCCAGTATGGGCAGTCATGTCGCCGGCGCGGCGCTGATATCGCCGCTCTGCGAGGAGGCCAGGGCGCGGGCCATATCATCGGTGTTGACCACCAGCAGCGACGGATCAGCGGCGGCCAAGGCGGCCAATTCCTCCGGAGTGTTACTGCTGAGTCGCCGGGCGCGCTCCCGTTTGCAGGCAACGACCACCTTGCGGGCGTAGCGGCCGTTGCCGGCGATATCGAGCGCGGTGCCGGCGTCGGTCGGTGTGGCGCGCAAGCGGGTGGCCTCGGCGTGCAGCATGGGCCACGCCTCCTCGGCAATTGCGATCTTCTCCTTACCCGCGATGTGGCGCCCGATCGCCACGATTTCATCGGCGGTGTAGCTGGTGAAGGTCAGGGTGAAGTTAAACCGAGACGCCAGGCCCGGATTGGCGGCCAGGAAGCGGCGCATCTCTTTGGGATAGCCAGCGACGATGACGACCAGCCGGTCGCGGAAGTCCTCCATGTATTTCAGCAGCGTGTTGATGGCGTCCTTGCCGAAGCTGTGGCCCTCAGTCTCCGGCACCAGCCGGTAGGCCTCGTCGATGAACAACACCCCGCCCAACGCCTCTTCGCAGACCTCTTTCATCCGCTGCGCGGTCTGAGAGACGTAACCGACGACAAGGTCCTCCTCGGTAACTTCCATGACCTCGGGGCGCTGAATCTTGCCCAAGCCGAACAGGATCTCGGCAACAATGCGGGCGAACGTGGTTTTCGCCGTCCCGGGCGGACCTTCCAAGACCATGTGGTTCTCACCGGTCGACGACGTTTCATCGCCCTGAGCGGCCATCAGCTGATCAATCTGAATTTCGGTGCGCCACACCGCGATCTGCTCTTTGGGGCCCTCCAGTCCAATCAGTTCGTCGAGGCGGCGCTTGGCGTTGGCCAGTACTTCCTTCTGCTCTTCGGCCAATGCGGCCGCGTCGCGCTGGGCGCGGCTGGTCTCGGTGGCCGGGTCCCACTTGTCGGTGCGGGTGGCGATGGTTTCGGGATCGGTGACCACAAGGCGGTAGCTGGGGTCGTCGATGGCCTGCTGGGCCGCGGGCAACAACTGCCCCTCCACTGCGGCGGCGCGGAACGCCGCCAGCGCAGCGTCGGGGTCGCCAAGTTCACGCAGGCACCAGCCGCGGGTGAGCGCCACATCGGCGCTGACGTAGGGGTTGTCGGTGTGGATCTTGTCAGCGGTGTCGAGTGCGGTTTGGAACTGTCCCAGGCTGGCGGAGGCCGCCGCCGTCAGCGCCGCGACCGCGGCGCTGACAGGTTCCAGGACATAGGTTGCCTCCGGCGGCGGGGACACCGCCGTGGCGGCGAGCAGATCCGGCCAACGCCGGGTGCGGTAGTGCAGTGTGGCGGTGATGAATTGACGCCATTGGGCGGCTTGGGTGTCCTCGGTGATGGACGGGTGGTCGAGCAGTGACGCGGCTTGGGCGTACTGTTCGGCGCGGATGAGTGCTGAGGCGTAGGCCAGAGCCAACGTGGCCCGTGACCACACCGGAAGCGTCAGGTATAGCGGTGCCACGATCACGGCGTGCAGTTCGCCGGCCTTGAGACCGATGCGGCGGGTTTCGCGGTAGAGCGCCCGGGAGTTCTCGTGCGCGCCGGCCAGGGTGTCGAGTTCCTGGTCTCCGCACGCCAGGCGACCCAGCCAGGCGTCCGACATGGCGGGGTTGTCGGCGGTGACGCGGGTAAAGATGCCCAGTGCGGTGGCGCGGTCCCCGGAGCGGTAGCTGTCCATCGCGGCGTCGAACGCGCGGCGCTGTTCGGTCGGCGAGGTCATGGGTGGCGCTTCTCCCCTGCTTGGCTACGTGTTGGTGATGGGATTGACGGTAGTCGGTGGCCCGGAGGAAGGTCCTGGCTCGTCGTCGGGTGGTGGAAACTCCTCGTCGTCGTGCGGCGGCTCCGGGGGTGGTGGAACCTCGTCGAGGTACCGCGCCTCGGGGAGGTCGGACATCGCAGGCAGAGATGTCGCTGCCCCGCCGAGCCCTCCCGGGGCCTCGCCGGGCAGCTCAAAGGTCGCTGACGGAGACCCGCTGGGAGCCGGGGCAGAGTGGCGGTTGGCCGGGGCTGTGGCGCGGGCGTTGTCGAAGCCGCTGAGCATGCCCTGGATTCCCCCGCCCGCCGCCGGCGGCGCTGACAGTGCCGGCTCCCCACCGCCCGCCGGGGCGGGGTGTGCTGCGCCG
This sequence comes from Mycolicibacterium hippocampi, assembly GCF_010723735.1. Lineage (GTDB taxonomy): Bacteria > Actinomycetota > Actinomycetes > Mycobacteriales > Mycobacteriaceae > Mycobacterium > Mycobacterium hippocampi. The sequence continues at coordinate 16,845 of NZ_BLLB01000001.1, forward strand.
CCAGGGTCGATACCGCCGGCCGGGGGTTGCTGTGCGCCGGACGCGGAGCCGCCTTCGCCGCCCGAGCTTGCCCCGTTGCCGCCGGTGGGCACCGGTTCAAAACCTGGCTGAGGTCCGCCGTGGACTTGGCGGGCGTCGGCGGCCTGGGCGTCGAGCTGGTCCCACGGGGTGGTATCGCCGCGGCTGCGCAGTCGCGATCCCAGTCCCTTGGCCCCGGCCGCGGCGGCACCGCCGACGCCGCCGATCGCGGCGTGCATCCCCATGCCAAGGGCGACACTGCCGGCCTGCCGGAACAGGCCGGGTCCGGGGCGTTCGGCCGACAGGTCGGCGCGGATGTAGCGCAGCAGCATCATCGCCGCGACCGAGACTGCGCCCATCATCAGCACGTGCGCGAACGGGTTGTTGCCGCCCAGTTGTGCGGGGAGCCGGCCGGCGACGATTGACTCCACCGCCAGGCCCATGACGCTGACGAAGATGATGTAGACCAGGACCTCGATGGCGTGGCGGAAGAACTGCCACACCACAGCGGTAGCGCGACGCTGGGGGGCACCGGGGATGGCTCCCAGCCACAGCGTCGGCAGCAGGATCACCGTTGTGTAGATCGCCTTGACCGACACCTTGAGCACTGCCCAGCCCGAGAGCACCATGAAGGCCCCCAGCAGCAGCGCAACCACAACGAACACCAGGCCGACCCAGATGTTGGTGCCGTCGAGGTGCTGGGCGTAGGACACTGCAGCGGTGTTGCCGCAGGACTGCATGGCACGGATCGGTCCATCGGGTGCACCGCGATTGACGGCCGCCGACCAGGCGGCGCCGCATCCACCCACCCGATCGACGACCTGACCGAAGTTCCACAGCTGCAACGGTTCTCGCACGGTGTGGGTGATGAGGCTGGCGGTCAGCGCGTCGACCTGCCCGCCCGAGCCGACACCGTCGAAGGTGCCGTTATGGCCCGGAGTGGCGGCCTGTGCGACGCTGAACCCGACCCGGCGGGCGAACTCGAGGAGCCCGCCTTCGCCATACATCAGCCCGGCCGGGTTGGCGAAGATCGCGATCGACAGCGCCGGCATGGTCAACGCAATGAGGATCATCGTCCAGCCCCGACCGGCTTCGCCGCGGTGAATGGTGACCACTCCGGCGAACACCCCGATTGGGATCGCGATCGCCAACAGGCCCAACTGCGTGGTGACGGTGATGACCGCGTTGGTGACTGCGCGGGCGATCTCGCCGATGACGGTGAGCCAGTAGGTGCTCACCGTCATCTTCATCAGCCACAGTGCCAACGCGATGATGCCGATGAACAGCCCCGCCTCGGCGGTGAGGATGCTGGCCGAGGTGACGTTGAACGCCATCGTTTCCATGGCGTGCAGCGTCCAGGCCATCCAGCTATCGGGTGTCCAGCCGATGTCGGGGCCGGCCTGGGTGATCTGCTCGCGAATGGTGGGCAGGCTCAGGTAGTAGTTGCCCAGCGGCACCCCGTAGGTGTCTTTGAGGCCGGTCCAGTTGAGCACCATCGCGTTGGTCGACGCGCTGGCCGTCGGCGCGGTGACGGTCGCGAGCAGTGCCAGCGTGTGCAGGACGCCCAGCACCAGTAGCGGACGGCCCGACCGCGGGTGGGTCAGATACCAGTAGTGCAGGCGTGCGGTCATGATCGCTGCGTGGCCTGGCTGCGTTGCCGAGCTCGGTGGGGGTTGGTGTCGAAGCGGGCGGCCAGTGCTGCGGTCGGGGCTGCAAACAGCGCCACCTTGCCGAAGCCACCGAACTCGTCGAGGAACCACGCTTCGCCCTCGCGGCCGGGGATCACCTTTCCGTAGCGGTCATCGATCGCATCGTCGCCGTGGTCGACCAGCTGCACGGGGCTGGTGTTGTTGACGTAGTTGGCCAGCAGCTCCGGGTGGCGGTCCAGGTCGCGGTCACACCACTGCAAGGTTGCTTTGGCGATGTCAGATCGCTTGAACCCCAGGCACAGTCGCTGATCTATGAACTCGTCCTCCAGCACGGCGAAGTCTTTGATCGGCTGCTGGCTGATACCGCAGAACCCCGTCCAGGCCTTACGGCCCTGGCGGATGATCGTGTTCGCGCACTTCTGTCCGCCCGGAGAGTTGGTCCACGCTGCGCACTCCTCGACGACCAACATGTCGGGCTGATCGGGGCGGCCGAAAAAGATCGACTGCGCCACTTCGGCGCCCAGCCCGTAGAGCGCTTGGGCGGCGCGCTGGCCAGGGGTGGTCTGCTGATGCAGGTGGGCCTGGTATTCCTCGGTGACCGTGGGCAGCTTGAGTCCGGCGAAATTCCAGATCACGCATTGGGTGGTGGCGATGTCGGGAACGGGCAGAGACTCATCAAACAGTGGCCGCAGCAGGCGTTGGGCGGCCAGGCCCTCCAACCCGATGAGCAGATCTTCGTCGGCGTCGGTGCGCCGCGCTGTGGGCATGTCGCGGAGATATCTGATCAGCTGCGCGGTGCTGCCGATGCCGTTGGCCTCGCGTGACTCCGGGGCCAGCAGCCCCCACAGCCGCTGAGCGCCCCGGCTCAATGGCGACAATCCCAATTGCGGTAGCAAATGGTCGATGGTTCGTTCTGCGGCTTCTTTATAAGGAAAAACCCGCAATCCATCGAGACTGAAATTCATGCGACTGACATCAATGACGACTTTATCGTCGAAATCGGCCAACGCTGTTTCGTGTTCGCGGGCGTCGGTGGGATCGAATAAATGCAGACCGGCGCCGAGTTTGAGCCACGAGCGGCTCAAATTCTTCGTCGCATGCGATTTGCCGCGGCCCGGGGAGCCGCAGATCACCAGATTCGCCGGATTCTCGCGGGCCGGCGCGTTGAGGACATCGAGGAGAACGACGTCGCGCAGCCCCGGGCTGGTCAGGTTCATCCCCAAAGGGACGCCGGTGTTGTTTCCGAGCTTGCTCGCCAGCAGCGGGACGAACGGCGCAAACCGCTTGGTGGTGGTCGGGTTGCGGAACTCGTCGAGGGCGGCGCGGCGCTCCCCGCCCGGGGTGAACGCCCGCCACAATGTGGGCTGGCTGCCGCGCCACCGTTTCGAGCCGATGTTCTGGCCGCGGTAGGTGCGGGCGACGTCGGCGACGGCCCGGTTCACCGTATCCGGGTCACCGGCGGCCGCAGCGATGACGATGGCGGCGTTCACACCGCGCTCGGCGCTACCGCGTTTGAGTTCTGAGGCCAGCTCCCGCCCGGAGGCCAGCTTGCGCAGCAGCTCGTCGGAACTCGATGCGTGGCGGCCGCGCTGGCGGTACTGGTCGCGAATGTTGACGATGACGTTCTCTGCGGTCGACACGGCCACATCCGCACTGGTGAAGGTGATGTTGATCGTCCAGTCCAAGACCGTGGTCGGTGTCGTGAGGTCATCGAGAACCTTGAACAGTGTCGAGCGCGGCCAGGCAATTCCGTTGTCGGGGAAGCTGTCTAAGGGCAGCAGCGCTTGATAGGAGTCCGCAACACCATCGGTGCGATCCCGGAAGGTACGTACGAACACGTCGGCGTCGGTGCGGGCCGCCCGCCAGCGGCGGGCGCGCAGCTGAGCCGCACCTGGGTCCAGGTGGACCGGGGTGAACGCCGACCCCGGCAGGGTGGCGTCGGGATTGAACGGTTGTGTCGGCAGCGGCGCATCCCAGGCGCCGCGGCTGGCGATGTAGTTCCAATGCCACCAGATCTGTTCCACCGTGGCCGGTTTGGGAAAGAACACCGCAGGCAGCGCGGCGACCATCTGGGCGGCCAGGTCACGGTAGTAGGCGATGGAGGAGTCGGTGTCCTTGTCACGGCCGAGTGCGGCGTCGACCATGCGCCGCCACGTGCCGCTGGGAGTGCGCCCGGCCAGCCCGTAATCCAGGGGCAGGCTCAGCCAGTAGATACGGCGGCGAGCGCGGTGCCCGGCGATGGTGGGTTCCCAGCTGCGGCAGTGCTGCACCCAGGGCCGCGCCGCCTCGGACACGCCCTCGGGGGCGGCCGCGCCGGGGCGCAAATCGGGGTGGCTGTACAGCATTTTGCGGACGGTGGCGCGCGGGGCCACCGGGACCGTCAGGCCACTGATCGAAGATCCTGACGGCAGCGCACGCCACAGCTCGGCGTGCTCGGCAGCCACCCGGTCCTGCCACTCTTCGGAGAGGAAGATGAACGGCTGTCCGGAGAGCAGATAGTCGGCGTAGACCCCGTGCGGGGTCAGCCGCAGGTTGCCGATCGCGCGCAGCGGGGCGGGCACAGACATGGCAGGACCCTTCTTAACGGGGAGGGCGGTGCGATGAGATGACCTGCGGGCGCAGGTTTTCCCACCACCAGTGGGCGCGGGTGCGCAGCGACGGGCGGGTGGCGGGCAGCTTCGACAGCAGCCACACCGCAGCCACCGTGATCACCACGCCGAGGATGAGGATGCGGAACGCACTGGCCCCGTTGGTGATGTTGGCCGTCACCAGCGAACCGGTCACCACGAAGCCCAGCACCGCGGCGATAGCGTCGGGGGCGCGCCATTTCTCCTTGAACGGCAGCGTGAATCCGTCACCGGAGTCGCCCAGATGGATGGGCAGCGAGCGTTGATCGGAGTAGATCTTGGCCGAGGTGTCGTTGCCCATGCGCTCAGCGATCCCACACGCTGTCGACGCGGACCGGGTTGCGGATGCCGGAGTCCTCGGCTTCCTGGGTGAGCGCGGAGGCGATGCCGACCGAGAGCCCGATGAGGACCGCGAACACGATGGCACCGATTTCGGCGGTGATGGCCGCCCCGGAGCCTTCTTTGAGCTTGCGGATGGCCGATCCGGCGCCGATGACCAGTGCGGCGAGTGCCAAGAAGCCCAGCACCGCCAGGCCGAGCTTGTTGCCGGCCTCAAAAAGGCCTGACGCCGCGAGTAATTCGGTATTCTCTGCCATATTCGTCTCGCCTTTCTTGAGGTGCGTTAGCTATGTGGTTTGGCTACCGGATCGGCTTCTGATTGACCGCCGACCTGTGGCACTAAGTCTATGGCCGCCACCATCCAGGTCCCGCCGCTATTTTCCAGCGTCAGCGGGTACACCAGATTCACTGTGGCAAACTGCGAGGTTTGGGCGACGACTGTGGCCCGCACATGCAATTGCTCTCCCGGCGCCGGCGCTTCGGGCACGCTGCGACTGGTGGCCGCTGAGGAGACCACCGCGCTTTGGTAGCCGCCGATCGGGCGCAGGGGGGCACCGGCAACCACGTAGCGATCCAGGCCGTTGGTGGCGGTGAGGTAGGTGCGGATGAATCCGGCCACCACGGCGAACACCGGGCTTTCGGGTCCTAGAGCGTTGCGGTAGTCGAGCGCGAAATCCGCGCCCGGGCCGGGATCGTTGATCTGGGCCGGGAAGTCCAGAGCGCGTGGCTGACGGTTCCACAGCGACACCGGCACCTGGTAGAAGGTGCGGGTCGGTTGGGCCGAGGCGTAGGGGCGTTCGTTGACCGAGATGACCGCGGTATAGAGCTCGGTGTCATCGAGGGTGCCCATCCGCAGCACCGGGCCCACCTGGGGCGCGGTGATCACCGCAGCCGGCGTCGAGGGCAGCGCCAGTCCCTGCTCGGGCAGGGTGATGAAGCGCGCCAAGCTGTCGCGCTGATTCACCGTCGCCGTGCGCCAGGCCACCACGAAGTCCGAGGCGAACGCGCCGACAACGCTTTGTTGGTTGCGTTCACGCTGAGCGATCCCGATGAAGTCAGGGCGATCGGGGGCGAAGAACACCTTGCAGCCCGCGGCGGCGCCGAAGACCGCGGCGGCGACCAGGGCGATGACACCGGCCCGATGGGCGCCACCGCGCCATCGGCGGAGACGCCCTTGCCAGGTTTTCGACAGTGCCACAGTGGTCTCTTTTCTTAGGGCTGGTAACCGAGAAACTTCAATGCGCTCATCGCGAACGTGTTGTCCACGGGGTCGCTGCCGTTGTCGGGCACGGTCAGATCCGGATACGGCTCAGGGTTCTGCGGTGTTTCCGACAGCGGCCCGCCACCCTCGCCGAGCAGCGATTCCACCAGCCCCGGCTGCGCCTCAGGCAGGGCAGCGGGATCGGTGGCCGGCGGCAACGGTGAGGCAGGTGGGCGGGAGGTCTGCAAGACCACCACATTGACCCGGGAGGCCAAGACCCGTCGCGGCAGCGCGGCGGTGACCGGGCCGTGGGCGTTCCCGGTGTCCTGAGTGAAGATGTCAGAGACCACGTTGCCGTTGAGGAAGATGTATTGCAGCCGCGTCACCACCCGATGCTGGAGCCATCGGTCCTGTCCCCCAGGCGTTTTCGCCACCCATCCCGGCGTGACCTCGACACCGGAGACCATGTAGCTCTTGCCGAAGTCGACAGTGAGGACCTTGCCTTCGAGGGCTTCATCACGTGAGCCGCGGGCGCACACCCACGCCGAATCGGTGGCGGTGTCGGTCAGCGACTGCGCTGAGGTTGACCCGGCTGCACACGGGGCGCTGGCGGTGAAGGGAATGGACTGATCCTGAGGGACGGTCGGGGCGGCGGAGGTAGGAACCGGCTGCGGCTGGGCCACGGGCGCGGCCGCAGCCGCACTGTCCTGACGGGGCGCGGCAGGTGCATCGGTGTCGCTGAAGGTGACCAGCGCGGCGACGATGGCGCTCACCGCCACGACCAGCCCCACCCCCAGCGCCACGGCAGTGCGTTTGGCGCCCGCGTCGGCGCGGGCCACCCCGGATTCGTCGCGCTCGGCGGTCAAGGCTGCTGCGGTGTCGAGATGCACGGGCGGCGCCTCGTCAGCGATCCCGGCGCCGGACTGCAGCCGCGGATCGGTAGGAGCCTCGGCCGAATCGTCGTACTGCTCAGCTTCGGGCTCATGCTCAGGCTCGGGCTCGGGTTGGGCGGCGTCGAGGTCGGCCACGCCTGGCTGCATCGTCGCGGCGGTGGGCACCGCGGCCGGGTCGGGCCCGCCCATCAGTTCATCGACCCAGCTCTCATCGGTGATGATCGGGGTATCAGCCACGGTGCTCGCCCTCCACGTCGGCGTCGATCACGGTGGGCGGAGGCCGCCACGCCACCGGCGCGGGCCCCATCCACACCGGCAACAGCACCCACCCGCCGGGGGCCTGCGGCGCCCATCCCACCGGTCGTGGCGGTGCGGTGACAGCGGGGGTCACCCGCCGGGCCGGCGGCAGCGCCGGCATCAGCGGCGGGGGCGGACGCCGACGAGCCTGCACAGCCTTGGCGACGACCACCGCCACGGCGAGTAGCACCAGAAGCGGGGCGAGTTTGATCACGAGCTGCACCACGGCGAGAACGGCGACCGCCGCGAGGGCGGCCAGGACGGCAAACAGGGCCAGAAGAATCTTCATGCGGGCAACCTAACGTCGGCATATGACATATATCGGGGGTGAAAATTCGCTGGCCGACTTTGCCAATCGGGTGCGGTAAGTTGGAAAATATGACGGTTCCCGCCGACGGCGTTCCCCGGCTTATGCACTTCGTCGACGCCCGGCTGGCCAAGCTGCGGATGTCGAGGGAAGAAGCCAACCGGCGAGGCTTCCCGAACTTCAGCACGTTGGCCGCGGTGCGCGACCGCGATACCCAGAACACCCCCCGAGTGCGCACGCTGCTGCGCATCGATCGCACTCTGGGCTGGCAGCCCGGCTCGGCGGCGGTCGTGCTGTTGGGCGGCTATCCGCTGAGCATCACCGCACGCGCCACCAAAAACGTGCGGCTCCAGGAGCAGGCCGCGACGCCGCTGACCAAAGACGACATCGCCGATCGGCTGCTCACCCAACTGCACGAGGAAATCGAGCGCGCGCACGACGACCTGCGCGCGTTCGACGATCGGATCAACCGTCTCTACGCCGCACATGACCGGTTGGCCGAGGAACTGCGCGTTGACCGCAGCCTGGTCGAGGAGTTCGCCGACCGCGACGTCGCAGCCGAGAGTGTGCAGCGCTGAGGCGCCGGCGGCGCTCACCATCGCGGCATCCGCTCGCCATGGTCGGGCAGCGGGTGGGGCTCTACCACCGGCGGTCCGGTGATCTCGTAGGGCCCCAGAATCTCGGCGGCATCCTCGGGGCTCAATGCGGGCTCTGCTGGAGTCAGCGGCCACCACTGATCTGAGCCGGGGATCGCCAACCAGCCCTCGGCGATGCCGTACACGCCGGCCATCACCGGGGCCGCAGCCAGTTGGACACACAGCCACGGCACCACCACCATCTGACCGAACGTCGGTGCAGGGTCATACAGAGCCAGGATCGGGGCCCCGAGTGCAGCCCCCGACCACAGCAGAGCAGCGATTGGAAATGCCCGTAGCGTCTGCGGAATCAGGTTCACCAGAACGGATTTGATCGCCACGCCGGCCAGCCAGCCCAACGGAACGCACACCGCCAGGATCGCCACCACCACCAGCTCCACCTGAGAGGTAGGCGACTTGGCGGCGCGCAGAATCAGCGGCGGTAGCGACGTGTCGTCATGCGGATCGGGTAGGGCGGCCACGGTGCTGCGCTGACGGGCGCGGACCCGGCGGCCGAGCTGCTCGGCGCGGCGCCGCTGGATCAGCGACCACCCCTGGTGGCGGGCGACCCACGCCCGCCGCACCTCATCAAATTTGTCGCTGGGATCAGCCATACTCTGACCCTAAAACGCCCCAAAGGGTCGCTCGTGCACTATTTTTCCGGCTGCCGTGCGGGTCGTCCAAGCACAGCGCCGTGACTGCTGTCAGCAGTCGCACCCGGCAAGCCCGGCACCGGAAATGGGGCTGCCCTCGGCGCGGTGGGCTACCCGCTACACCTTTAGCTGGCAGCCGGGTAGCCCTCGCCGCGGTCGCACATCACCGGAAGGGCCCGGGCGTCTAAGAAGCGCTGCGCGGCAACGAGATACACCCGGGCATAGCGCAGTTGTCGGGAGCTGGCATCGGCGGCCAGGAGCACCGTGGCGGCCTCATCGCGAGCCGAGAGGGCGTACTGGCGGCGGCGATGCGCGTCGACACCCATCACGATTGCGTGCTGAAGATCACGACGCGCTCGCGCCAGAGCCGTTGCCGTGGATGCGGGCGCGTTCAGTGACCGCAGCGAGGTCTCCTGCGACGCAGAGGAAATCATCTGTGCACCAACGGTCGTCATGCCGTCGCCGCCGCGTCGAGGCCGCTGAATCGCTGGCGGCCGCCGCTGCTGTGGAGCCGCGCTGCCCGCAGTTCGTCGAGGTACTTCACGAACTCGGTCCAGTCGATAAGGGTGACCATGCGCCCGGGGGTGCCGCGGATCAGCAGCCGCGCGAACGAGTCATTGGGTGGCATAAGTTCCTCAGGCTCAAGGGCATTGCCGAAGGTTCGGCTCGTCGACGTCGAATCCAGGCTGTGGTCATAGGACAGTTGGCTGCGGGTGGTCTTGCCGCTCCAGAACGACGCCGACTCCATCAGGTCCTTCTCATGGGAGCCGTACATCAGCAGCGACGCCGGAACGACAGCGCGAATCGCCGCCCCCTGCAGCGGGCCGTAGATCGCGTCGAGCTGCTCGCCGGCCTGGGCGGCAAAACACAGCGAGACCCCCAGGCCGCGGGACTCGGCGATGTATTGCGGCAGTCGCGGCAACGGCGTGTTGGTGATCTCGTCGAGAAACATGCCCAACCGGGAAAACTCGTCCCACTGAGCGACTTTCACGCGTTGACGGTTAATCAGCTGATCCATCAGAGTGATCGCCTGCGCGGCGACCGTGCCATCAAAGGGTGTCAGCAGATAGATGGTGGCGTTGGGGTCCTCCAGGAACTCCTCATCGAGGACTGGCAGGCCTCTGTCGCGTTCCATCGTCTGCAGCCAGGCAGTCAGGACCTTGGTCACGGTGATCTTGACCGAGTCGCGCTGCTTGGCCTCCATGCTCAACACGCTGCGCACGCGGGCCTCGAAGTAGCGGTTCGACGACCAGACGGCCGCGGTCACCCAGGAGGCATCAGTGCTCATCTGCGGCGAGGTGGGCCAAGGGTTGGGCAGGGTCACGTCCTCGGCAGCCTCGATTACCCAGTCGATGCCCAGCCCCAGCCCTTGCGGGCTCGCGGCCAACAGTAGGCAGGTCAGCGGGGCGAACGCCAGGTCATCCCACGGGCCGGGGTCGCTGCCGCGAAAGGAGCTGCCCGACAGCGCGACCGCCGAGGTGCTCAACAACGTGCGAGCGACGGCCTTAGCATCCTCAAGTCCGGTGATCCATGCGGTGGGATCGAACCGGTACGGACGCAGGTCAGCCGGATAGTACGGCGCAGCGATAGGCCGCAGATCCAGCAGCGCGGCAGGCCCGTAGCGCCGCGAGGCCACCATCTGCATGAGGTCGTCCTTGGAGGACGACACCACTGCTGGGCCCGGCCACAGCACCGCCGACTGCGCCAGCCACTTGCGGGTCTTGCCGGTGCCCGGCGGGGCGAACGCGCCGATATGCGGGGCGGTCTCCAGCGGCACGAGTCGGCCGCGGTCGTCGTGGACCCAGCCGGCGAACGGGGTCACCGGTGGCCGATAGCCGCCGGAGGCGGCCGGTGTCGCACTCATAGTTGGAACAGTAGGGCCGCCGCAGGGGTGCTCCGTGCACTATTTTCGGGCGCTGTTTAGTCCTGCCGCGGCGAGACGTACTCCCCGGCGCGCACGTCAGGCCCGATCTGGACTGCGAACTGCAGTTGATCGGCGGTGTACATCCAGCCTGCATCGGTCCAGGTGCGCGGAACTAGTTGCGCCACAACAGGTTGTGGAAGACCGCACGCGGCGGCGACATCAGCGATCGTGAACTGAGCGTGCCCGCTATTGATCGGCGCCGCCACTTTGCGGCGGCGAAACGACTCCAAACACAGCGGCGCGGCGAGCTGCTCATCGGGCATGGATATAAGGCTACGGCCGACCGAGGTGCCCGACAGGCACAAAATGCCGAACGCACATCAGATCGTCATGAGTCGAGACGACAGCGCGGGCGCCACATCGGCAGCGGTGAACAGCCGTACGGGTCCGGTGATCGCACCGTCAGGTGGTCGGACATAGCCAAGGCCCAGAGGGGACATCGGCAGCTGCCACGCCTGGGGTCCACCGAGGGCATCCATGGACGTTTGTGCTGTCGCGGTCCTCAGCGCAATCACGACGTCGCTGGTTGCCGCAACGGGCCGCCCCAACCGGGCGCCAACCGCGAACTTCGAGGTCTGCTCAGTGCTCGACATGAGGAGCCGGACACGCTTGTCGCGGCCTTCGTCGGCGATGCGCTGCAGCGTACCCGCCACTTGTGGGTGCGACCCCAGCAGCTCGTCGACGGCATCGACGACGACGAGCAGCTCGGGCTGGGACTGGCCTGTGCGCTCATTCAGCGCGGCCTCGACCTGGGCGCACCAGGTGTCCCAGTTCGCCGGAGGGTCGGCTGCGCGCCGGTAGCCCGCGCAGTGGGCGACAACGTGAGGAGGAGGGCCGGTAGTGGCGTTTGCGCTGGTGATGCCGTTCTGTGTGTCGGCGATCGCGAGCTGCACGCGGGTCGGCGGATACAAGGTGCACACGCTCAGCGCAAGCGACTGCAGCGCTGTGGTTTTCCCAGCGATGCCCACGCAGAGCGCGACGTTGGCGTGATCGCCGAGCTCAATCGACACCACCGAGTCGGGCGCGTCCACTGGCGCACCGACCGGGATCGCCAGCACGTCATCGTGGGCGCGGCGTCGCCACCCCGGGCGCGGGTCGAACGTGTCGAGGTCAGTGACGCCCAGGGCGTCCAGGAGACGCCTACCCGGCCAGGCCGGAGAATGTGTCTGCGCAGCGCTCATAGGCCAAGCCAGGCCTGTTCCTGGTTGAAGGCCACGATGGCGACCTCGACGGTGTCGCGGGCGGTGCTGATCCGCACCGATTCCCGCGAGATCTGCTGAAAGTGGATGTCGGGTTGCTGCCCGCCAGGCTGGGCACGCCCGAGGGTGATCACGGTGGCCGACAATCCGGTGGGCGGCGCAATGAGGGGCCGGTCGTTGACGATGATCGAGGGCACGAACTCTGCGGGCCGGCGGCGGTCGACCACGGCGATATTGGGTTGGGCCAACCTCGCCCACCGGTTGGGTTGGCTGGAATAGATGGCGATCCGCTCCCCCACCGCGGCGGCGCGGATGAGCAGCTGGCGCACGTAATACTCGCTGGTGTCCATGACGATGCGGGTGGCCTGCTGCGGATCGGTCAGCGACAACATGACCAGATCGTCGCGCTGCACCGGCGGGTCTGCGCGGCGGTCATCGCGCAGTGCAGCTCCCACCAGAATGCCCGTCGAGCCGATCGGGATCTCCAACGCGCTGGGCTCCCCCAGCGGGCGCGCGGGGATGTCGAGGTGGCCCGGACGCGCCGTCGGGGCCGGCCGCAGTGCGGCGGAAAACTGGTCACCGGGCAACGTGTTGAGATACAGCGTCGGTGGCTGCTGAGGGGGCTGCGGATCGTTGGTGCGCACCGTGGCCGCGATCATCACCGGGCCATCGCCGTCAGGGGCCTCCACGTAGCGGCGTTTGAACAAGCTCAGCGTCAACACCACCTCGTCGCTGCGCAGCGCCCACATCTGATGCAGTGACGCGGTGGTGATGTCCTCGGGTGAGAAGTAGTACGTCGTGAGAAACCCGGGGTGGCCCTTGATGGTGCGCCAGCCAACCTCGTTGCTGACCTTGCTGCGCCGCTGCGCTGGGCTGGTGGAGCGAAAGGGCACCGGGTCGGCTGGGCTGTCGGTGCCCTCGATGACCGGGGGCGCCGGAGCCGGCTGCAGCCGTGCGCCCAACCGGTCGAGCGCGGTGTCGAGCTCGGCGGCGGTCAGGGCGGTGGCGCGGATGTCGCGCTCTAACAGGGCATTGATGATTCGCTCGGTGGCGGCGGCGGCTGCAGCCCCGACCGATTGCCGATACTGCAAGCCGGGCACCGAGTTTCGGATGTCGAGGCGCACCACGAACTGCATGGTGCGCTGCCCGGCCGCGGGCCGGTCGGCCAGCAGAGTGCTGTACAGCGGGGGGTATTCGTTGCCGCGGCGCACGCGGTGTCCGGCGGGCACGACGTCAATGGCCGCCAGCTGAATCCCGCCGGGCTGGTCGAGCAGCTCGGTCAGCACCTCCAGCGGCAGCAGGTTGCGGGTCAGCGACACTGTGGAGCCGCGCAGGAACGTCAGCGAGTAGGGCTTTCCGGTCACCTCGATCATCGTGAGGGCTTCGTAGGCCTCGACGCGCACACCGCACACGATGTTGCCGTGGGGCACATCCACGGCCGCAGCCGCCGCCGGGTATTTCCCGCGCCGGGAACGACGCCAGCGCCGCACGGCCGCCAGCCAGCCCGGCACGTTGCGGCGGTGCACAGTGGGTACCAGCAGCAGCAGCGCCACGGCGGTGATCACCGCGGCCGGCCACCATCCAAACCGCGCTGGCGGTAGACCGATGAATGCCACCAGGGCAACGACTTCGAGCGCGACTACCACCGGTGTTCCGGCGCGCACGCCCACGGTGCGGGCCTTCATCGCAGCCTCCGTCGCATGCCGACGACCGCCACGGCGACCGCGGCGACGAGCAGGACCGCGGCGCCGGCGAGCAGGGCGCTGTTGCGCGGGCGATGATCCGGTCCCGGCGGGGGCGGAGGTACATACAGGTCGGTGCTGAGCCGCTCGACTGGTTTCGGATCGCCCAGCGGCACATCGAAGGTCAGCGCCGCTACCGGATCGACCACGCCGTAGCCGACCTGGTTGTCGACCCCGCGGGCCGGATTGTGGGCGGTCTCGGTGATGCGCCGCATGACTTGGGCCGCGGTGAGATCGGGGAATTTGGCCCGCACCAGCGCGACCACGCCGCTGACGTAGGCGGCCGAGAAGCTGGTCCCCCAGAAACCGGCACCCAAGCCGGGTTCATCGGGTCGGGCGTTGACCGCGGCGCCGTTGGTGTTCGACAGGCCCATGATCCGCCAGCCAGGGGCGGCCACCGACACCCACGGGCCGTTGATCGAATCCGGCAGCGGCAGCCCCTCGGGGGTCACCGCGCCGACGGTGAGCACGTAGTCGGAGAACCACGCCGGAGTCACGATCGTGCGCACCCCAGCCCAGTCCCGGGGATCGTTGGGGTCCAGCGCATTGAAGGCGGGGTTCTGTCCGCAGTCCTGTCCCTGGTCACCGCCGCCCTGATTGCCGGCGGCGGCCACGATCACGATGTCCTTGTCCACCGCGGCGTAGCGCACCGCCGCGCCCAGAGCGTCCTGGTTGACCGGGGCGGCGGCGTTGATGCACGACGCCAACGACACGTTGATCACCTGAACGCCGGGCAGGTCTGCGGCATGGCGAATCGCCTTGGCCAGGGTCGCAATGTCGCCGGCCTTGCGTTGACCCTCGATGTCGCCGGGGGCTGGTCGTGCCGGGGTGAACGCCGTCGAGGACTGCCGAATCGAAATCAGCGAGACATCGGGGGCCACGCCGACCACGCCGTCCGGTCCCGCCGGCGGCGGCCCCGGCACCAACGGCTGCGCGGCGCCGGTGTCTCCCGGGCCCTGCGCGGGCGGAGGTCCCGCCGGCGGCGGTCCACCGGGCGGCGGTCCCCCCGGCGGCGGCTCAGCAGGAGGTGGCGGCGGCTCGGGCGGCGGCGCGGGCGCGGTCACTGTCGCGGTCGCGGTGATCGTCGGCGGCGGGGGAAACGCTGGCGGCGCGGGATTGGCCGGCACGCCCGGGGGTGGAGGGGGCGCCCCTGCTCCCGCAGGACGCGGCGTGGGGCGGTCGGCCGGGTTAGCCGGCGCGGCGCCGATGATCGAGGCGACAATGGTGCCGTGGCTTTCGCAATCGGTCAGCCCGCCGTCGGGTAGTCCCTGCACGAAGTCGCCGCCGGGAAACAGCCGCGGGAACCGTGGGTTGGGGGTGACGCCGGTGTCGATGATGGCCACCGTCACTCCAGCGCCCGTCGAGTACTGCCAGGCCTGTTCGATGTTGAGCATGGTGTTGCCCGGGTCGGGTTGCGCCACGTTGGGATCGCCCACCACCACCGGGGTCACGCACGCTTTGGTTTGGCGCATCTCCTGGGGCGGGCCCGGAGTCTCGTCCGGCGGCAGTGCGCCCGGGTCGATCACCGGCGGGGCCACCGCCAGCGCCGCCGGGGGCGCCAACACGTTGGCGCTGAGCAGTCCGAATGCGGCCAGGCCGGCCGCCACACTTTTGCCCCGCATCAGTGCAACCTGATGTATTGCAGCAGCCCGATCGCCCATGCGGCGAACGGCACGATCAGGGCATAGCCGAGGTACTCCAGCCATTCCACGACTTGCCGGATGGGTTCAGAGAAGCTGCGGGAGGGAATGACCGCCCCGGCCAGCAGCCCGGCCACGGCCACGGCCAACACCACGGCCGCCGACACCGCCACCGAGACGGTCGCCGAGGCCGGAGCGCTGAGGCCGTAGTGCAGCGGGATCGCCATCAGCGACAGTGCCGACCCGCTGACGATGGTCACCGCATGACGGCGGTGCCGCAATCCGCGGGCCCGCAGAATCAGGCACAGCGCCGTCACCACGACGACGACGATCGAGGGCCACTGCGAGCCCGACCCCGGGGCGATCGCCCACCAGGAGGCTGCCAGCTGCACCACGGCGATCCCGAGCAGGGTGCCGGTGAGCACCCGGTTGGACCGGCGGGCCACCTCGGCGACCTGCTCACCGCGCAGCGTCACGTCATGGGCGGCCGACTCCACAGGTGTCAGCGTGTCCTCGGGCTGACCTGGCGCGCGGGTGAACATGTCGCGCCCGGTGATGGACTCGAAGCTTTGGCGCGGAACTTTGGACATCCACAGCCCGATCGCGGTCGCCGCCCGAGAAGCGATGAGCACCGCCATCAACATGACAATGGCGATGCGTTGAGCGGGAACGTCGAAGAACATGCGGGTCAGACCGGCGGCGATGACGGCCGTGGTCACGGTGACGATCGCCGCCGCCGCGGTCCAGTGGCGGCCCGTCATCCGCGCCAACAGCAGCACCCCGACGGTGGCCACCACGGCGGCCAGGAAAGCATGCGGGGCCCCGGGCTGGTTGCCATACGGCGCGCTCGCGCCAGCCAGGACGAGGCCGACCAACGCCGCCCAGGCGGCGCCGTCGACGATGACGCGGCTGGCCCCAGCGCGCGCCGACAGCATCGCGGTGGCCAACAGGATGCCCGCGGTGACGGCGAAGATCGCGGGGCTCAGCCAGAACGGCTGGGCCGCCCACCGCAGTCGCCACACCAGCAGGGCCGCCCCAATCAGTGCCGCCGCGGTGAGCGCCCCGGCGACCACCACCGCGTCGTGGGTCGACACCGGAGGAAAGTGGGCATGGGCCCAGCGGGCCAGCGCAGTCGAGACATTCTCGATCAGTGGCGTGTACCGGCGGGCTGTCTTCTCGGGCACGAACGCCAACAGGTCACCGTCGGCGACACCCTGCGCCGACAACGACACCTCCTCCGAGAGCCGTGTCATCCCCACCGCGCGGGCGAATTCATATGTCCCTACAGGGAGTTCGTCTTCACCCTTGCTGCGCAGCAGCCGATTGACCGCCCCGAGAGTCGAGTCGGTCAACGCCGAGAGCGGGACTGCGGCCGGTAACACCAGGTCAATCTGGTGAGCGTCGCCGACCAACAGCGACACCCTGCACGACGAGGGCACCAGCGGCCCACCGGGGGCTGACGATCCTGACGTGGGAGTCGACGGGCTCACCGTGGTCACCGGCGCCCCCGCAGACTGTCGCTGGTTGTGGGAAAGTGCTCGGCGATCGCCGCGGCGATCTCGATGAACCGTCGACGCGTCACCTTGTCGATTTCGTTCTGCACGTCAATCACACCGCCGGGCCGCAGATGTCGATCGAACGGCACTTCCACCACGCGCTGGCCGCGCTGGCTGAACTGCTCATGAAGCACCTCGCGGGTGCGCTTGTCGGCGTGCCCGTCACCGTCGTTGAGCACGACCACCGTGCGATGCAGCAGCCCGGTATGGCCGGTGTTGGCGAGCAGCTCCATGGTCTGTGCCGCCGCGGAGGCCCCGTCCACCCACATCGAGGACACCACGATCAGTGCGTCAAGATCGCGCAGGACCTCCCGGGTCACCGGGGAATCCATCGTGGAGCCACAGTCGATGATCGACAGCGTGAAGTGGTTGTCCAGCCGGCCGGTCGCCTCACGGTAGATGTTCGGCTCGAGTATTCGGCGGCGGGCGGTGGCAGATTCGCCGGCCAGCACGAACAGGCCGGCGGTGTTGTTACCCACGCGGGAACGCACGTCGGCGAAGGTGCGCAAGTCCTGATCGGCGGCGAGCTCCCAATAGGAACCCTTGGCGTTGGGGTCCACGCGCAGGCCCAGCTTGCCGAACGCGGTATCGGCGTCGATGGCCACTACCCGGTCATCCTGGCGGAGCTCGGCGAAGATCGACCCCACCCCGGCGGCAATCGTGGTCTTGCCGACGCCGCCTTTGCCGAGCACCCCGATCTTGTAGCGGCCCCGCAGTAGGGAGCGGATCTTGGCCTCCAGCTCCGCCAAATGCCGTTCATCGGGTGACTGCCCGAAGTTCAGCAGCCCGAAGGTGCTCTTGTACAGCACTTTCCGCCACCCCTTGCCGGGGGGAATCTTGCGGGTCGGCACGAGTTCAGTAGGCCGAATCGAGTCGACGTAGGAGTAGTTCGCCGGCCCCGTGGCTGCCGGGGCGGGCTCGCCCCACTGGCGCGGGTCACCGGCAGGAGGCGCAGAACGCTCGCCGGGCCAGCCTTGGGCGGGCGACGGGGGACGCTGCGGGCCGGATTGCTGCGGAAACGGTGGGGCCTGATGCCGTGGAGGCTCGCCACCCCACTGAGAGGAGGTGGGCGGCACCGCCTGCTGGCCCGCACCGGTGTCGCCGAAACTGCCGCCGCGGGAGGGGCTTTCGCGTAGCGGCGGGGGCGGGAAGTCGCGGCGGTCGAAAAACGTTGTGGTCTCAACATCCGACGGGCGGTACGGCGCGCCCGGGTCAGGATCTTGCGGGGCCGCCGCGGGTTGCTCCGTGGTCGACTCCACAACCTCCGACTCGCTGGGTTGTGCGTGCTGACCCCACGGCGGAGCTGCGTCGGATCGCGATGCTGGACTGGGCACATCCGGGGTGCGGCCCGGCCACGGCGGGGGTGGGGGCGGCACTGAGGATTGGGCGTGAGCGCCCGCGGATTCCCCACCGCTCGCCGGTAGTGGGGGCCAGCCCGGCACCGCCGGCGGTGCCGGCGGCTCTGCGGCGTGCGCACCGGTGTCGCGGGTGTCGCCCTCGCTCGAAGGGTAGCCCGTCTGCTCAGGGGGGAGATCGCGGTCAGTCACAATCTGATCCTATCAGCGTGTATGTCGTATATCGGCACTAGTTTTTCAACCCTCGATTTTTAACAACTAGCTTCCCGGCGACCTGGTGGGGAGCGCTTCGGCGCCCCCGACGGGAGCGAGCGAGTCGTGCTGGACCAGTGCGTCGGCGCGGGTGAGTGCTGGCCCTGGCGCAAATGCCCGGATCAGCGGCCACGGTGCCTGCTGCGACCGATCCGGGGACACCCCGAGGGCCGTGAACGCGTCGTCGGACAACTCGATGCCGTAGCGGACCCCTTGATCTGAAATCCACCACATCGCTTCGCGCGAGGACGCTGCTGGGGCCGCACTGGTCGTCATGACCAAGTTCGTGGCACCGGGGCCGATGTACACCTGGTCAGCCTCCACCGATTCGGGATCGCGCACGCCCTTCGGGAGTTTGACCAGGCGGTTATCGGCGGAGCCGAGCGGGATCGGCAACCCTTGCCCCGACAAGATCGTGACTTCGGCAGCGCGGTCTGTAGCGCCCTTCGACCACGCCAGGCAGGTGGTGGCGTTGACGGCAGTGTCCACCAGGCGCAGCCGAGTGGCCGGGTAGAACGACACCGGCAGCTTATCCACCACCGGTATCGGAGCGAGTTTGTCGGGGGCCACCTGAATCGGGGCCACATCACCGAACGAGTTCGCCGATCGCAGGAGTGAGGCGACGAACGGCGAAACCCGTTGCACACCATCACGTAACAGCACGTACAGCGATTCGGCAGCGTTGGGCTGGCCGAGGTCGCGCACGGTCAGCACTGACCCGATCACCGCGCCGTCGGCGACATTCCATCGTGACGGTTCCCCGGCCCCCGGGATGGCCGGGCTCACCAGCGGGTCGGTCGCCGGAAGGGCGTCAAAAAGCGGTCGGGACAACGGAATCGGTTCCGGCGCAGTCGAATCGACGCCCAAGGCTAAAGCGACCGCCTTATTGCTGAGGTCAATCTCGGAGCGGTGTCCCTCCCAGATCACATAGGTCCGATCGCCGTAGCGGCCCAAGATGGCATCGGGCATCTGCAGCGGCGCTGAGCGCTGGCCTAGCGTCAGCTGGCCGGCGATCGCCGTGACCACAGGTTCCGAGGCGGCCGAGGTCGTCGACGTCGGTGTCGGTGCGGTGTCGCACACGGTCCAGTCCGAGGACGACGCCGTACGGATGGGCATCGCCGCGGGAGCGCCCACGATGCCCACCAGCGGCCCTTGCGGGTATTTCTCCAGCTCTGCGGCCTTGACGAACGTCGGATTATTCGGCTGGCCGGCGATCAGCCGGGCGCTCATCAGGTTCAGCGCCGGGTGTAGTCGACCGTCGACCATCACGTAGACCGCGCCGGTGTCGCGGTCGGCCAAAATGGCCGACTGGCCGACCTGGCCGGCCGGCTTGAACCACGACAGCACGAACATCAGCGCCATGGCCAGCAGTGTGAACATGACCCCGAGGATGAGGGCAGCGCTGCGGCGCTGTTCGGGGTCGTATTCGAGCCGAACGCCGTGATGGCTCAGTGCCGCGGCGTTGCGGCGGTTCCAGAAATAGTGGGCCGTCACCTGCAGCCGCGACGTCAAATTCAGCGCCATATTGCCCACCCTACTAGGGACAATGACCCTAAATCGGCACCAATTTCATGCCCCCCGACATATGTACGCATGGCGTTTTACGCGGCCGCCCGTGGCGCGGAAAGCAGCCCGTAGAGGTCCTCGCGCACGGCGTCGGTGGTGGCCGGCCACAAGCTCAGCCACTGCTTACCGTCTGCCGACGTGCTCGTGGTGATGCTCACGCGGCCAAACTCGGTGTCGGCCACCGTGACCACCCGGGGATGGACATGCTGGGCGATGTCGTGGTCAATCACCATGGCGACGGCCATGGCCGAGTCGTCCAAGCGTGTCGCCGCAGCCAGGACCTCGGCCTGCTGGGGTTGCAGTCCCAGCCGGCTCATCGCGGCGATCGTGGCGTCTCGCCCTTGCGGGACAGCGGCTTCCAGCGTCGATTGCATCAGGTCGGCGGGGATGTTGACGCCGTCGATATCAGCGGGTGCGGCCACACCCAGCGCCGGCATCAAGGTTTGGCACATCAAGTCCGCCTGAACTGCGGGGTAATCGGTCTCCCCCACCGCGTCAACGACCATCTCGTTGCCGTCGCGGGCAGCCATCGCCAGCCACCGGCGGTACCGGCACACCACGACCACCCGCTCCTCCACCGTCGGGAGCTCACCGTTGTGGACGGCCTGCCCTGACGGTCGCCGTATGGTCAGGACGGCCTGACGATCAGGGCGGCCCAGCACGGTCATCCAGTCGCGCACCGGGTCGTCGACCGCGCCACTGGGGGAAATAGCGCCGGCCTGCACCAGGCTCAGATACTCGGCGGTTTCAGCGATCGGGACCGGCCCTGCTGTGGTCTCAACAATCAGTTCGTGATGCACTGACGGAATAAATGGCTTGAGCCGCAACGCTGTTGGCATGGATTCCACACCCAGCAGCGCCTGCAGTACCCATACGCCCCCGACGGTTGTCGTCAGCGCCATGTCCTATCCCTTCTATCTATTCTTTCGAGCAGCAAAAAGGGGGGCCAACTTCAGTTGGCCCCCCTTTCGGCATTGTCGCTACAGCACCCCTGGTGGGCCGTCCTAGACCATGAACGTCTGGGCAGAGGCCCCGTCCTGGGACACGAAGTCCACACCAGCCTGGTCGGCGGCCTGGCCGTGGCGGTGGATGACTTCCTTGCCCTCGTTGGTGGCGTCGATGATCATCTGCTGCGCCTGGGCGTAGGTGACCGACGCCTGATCGGTGGTGAAGTACTCGGCGATGCCGCCGAGCAGGTTCTGCGCCTCGGAGGCGATGTTGTCCAGCTCGCCGCTGAACGTTCCCAGGGCGGCGTTGTAATCGACGATCGCGCCGGGATTGACCTTGATCATTCCGTCCATTGTGGTGGAATCCTTTCGACTGTCTGTGGTGGTGGAAGGGTCAGGTGAAGCGCAGGCCGCCGGCGACCGACTGGATCTGCTGGGCGCTCTGGGTGTCGATGTTGGTGAAGTCCGGTGCGCTGTTACGCAGCGCCGCGATCAGCGACTCCCACCGCATGTTCATCTCACGCTGTGCCTGCGAGATCTCTTCTGCCGTAGCCACGTTGGCGACACCGGCCTGGCCGTCGAGGCCGCCGGAGGCCTGCAGTTCGGTCGAATGCTGCTGGTAGCGGCTGAGCACGTCGAGGGCCCGCATCTTGAGATCGTCGAGCTGGTCGGCGGTGGACTGAATCTGCGCCGCACCAACAACTTGCTGTGCCATGGAAACTCCTGTTCTGGAAGGTGTTTGGTTCTAGACAAAGTCTATGGGCGTCTACACACCCCGCCGTGCGCTAATTTTTTGTTACCTGTCCCCCCTGTCAGCAGCCGATCGGGCAAGCGTGACCTGCATCGTGCGTCCCTGCCGCTGCTCGGTCGCTGCCGCGCCGTCGCGCCCCATCGCCGAGGCCGGAGCGCCGTACAGACCACCAGTGCCTGCACCCCCTGACGGGCTCGGTCCGGTGGCAACCGGTTCGATGGCACCTCCGAATCCGCCGGGCAGTTTGGGGGCATTCGGGGTGCTGAAACTCCCCACCGGGCGGGTGTAGGAACTGGTGGGAACGACCCCGCTGCCGCCGGCACCGATGCCGCCGCCACCGCCGCCGCCGCCGCTGAGCGCACTGGCCAACCCCGGCGTCGCCACCGGTGTACCGGTCAGCGGAGCCGCTGACGCGGCCCCCGGGGCGCCACCGAGACCGCCCATGCTCGACGACAGCGGGCCGAGCATGCCCATCGGCATCTGCATGAACTGGCTGAGCATCTGCGGGGCCTGGCCCAGCATCTGCGGAGCCTGGCCCATCATGCCGGTGACCGACGAGAGCTGCCCCATCATCCCCATCGGCCCGCCCATCGCCGACATTGCATCGGCGGGTGCCGAGACCGCTTCACTGGCCGGTACCGCGGCCGTGCTCGCCTGCTGCATGCTTTGCGAGCTGGCCTGCAATGCGCCCTGCACACCGGCCTGCGCCCCAGCGTCGCCCAAGGCGGCCAATGCTGCGGCCGGATTGGGTGCCATCGGCGCGAACGGCGGCGGCGTCGCCAGCACGCCCAACGCCGCGGTGACCACACCTTGATAACTCGACATGATCGTGGCGTTCTGAATCCACTGCCGCTCATACTCGGCGACCAGGGCCGCGATCGCCGGACTGTTCTGCCCGATGAAATTCGTGGCGACCAGCGCCTCAGTATCGACGAGGTTCTGATCCGACACCGGTCCAGGCACCATCGTGGTCTTGGCCAGGTGATAGGCATCCACGATGGCCGTCGCCTGCACAACAGCTTCCTCAAACCAGGCCACCGCCATGCCCAAGATTCCCGCAAACGCCTGAGCGGTCATCGTCATCGCCGCACCACCGGCGCCCTGCCAACCCACCGAGGCCGTGCTGGTCGTACTGGTGGTCATGGTGGCAATCTCGGCGGAAAGCATCGCCGCGGTCGCCTGATGAGCCGCTGCGGCTGCCGCAGCAGTAGCCGCCTCATCGCCGGTGACCAACTGGTAGTAGTTCACCTGCGGCGGATTGAGTGCCGAATCCCCGAAGCCTGGCATCGCCCGAAAGCGCTTCTAGATCGCCAGAGCGCTCTGCTGCAGCACATCCATGGCTGCGTAGCTGGTGCCGTTGACGCCGACGTTGCCGGCGAACATAGCCCGCGTCATCGTCAGCTGCGTCAGCGCGGCCACTGCTGCCGCGCCGCGCGCGTTGAGCGCCGCCGCCACCGCCATCGACGCCGGGTCACTACCCGGGGGCAGCACCGTCGTCATCACCGGGGCAGCCCCGGACGTCCCGGCTGCCATGGTCGCCGCGCCCGCGCTCTCGGCAGCCGACAGCATTCCGACCAGCGCCGGCTCCACACCAATGATTGGAACGGACATATGTTTGCCTCTCCCTTCGTGGGGGTGATCCGAACTCAGTTTAAGCCCAGTGCTAAGGGGCTACCTGCGCTAAATTCCGCACGGCCCCTATCACCACCGAAGACCTCGATAAATGGCCGTTGAGAAAGCTCGAAATGTCTGATTCCGGCGCTCGGGCCACTAATTCCGTAGCCCAATCGCCCGCATAGGTCACTGGTGATCGCATTAGCTCTGGCCTATCGGCGAGGAATGGCGAGGAGGTGTCGAGCGCACCGGTTCGGGTGTCCAGGCCACCAGCACACCGTCGGTGGTGCCGCCGGGGTGCACGTAGATACCCTTACCTTGACGTTGAGGCTCGCCGTAGACACCGCTGATGATCGGGCCGTGTTCGCGGCGGCCGTCCAGGATGATCGTCGGCTGCAACGCGCCGGCCAGTCGGCCGAGCATGCTGTTGCCCGACGCTTGGAAGCTCCACAGCTTGATATCGGCCGCCGCGATGATGTGCATGCCCAGCTGATCGGCCGTTTCAACGTAGTCGGCCAACTGCATCAGCGGATTCTGCGCCGAGTTCCACGACGTGACGTCATCGGCGAACACAAAAATCTTGCGACCGGTCCAGAACTGGCGTTTCAGCATCTCCGTGGGACTGGTGCCTGGCGGCGGGGTGCGCCTGTCGAACAACTCGGCCAACTCCCCCGCGGCCTTCTTGATGTCGTTGAGGGTATAGGCGTAGCGCGACAGCCACGTTTCCTCCGGCACCACGCCCATGTGACGGCGGCGCGGATCGATCAACACAATGGTGGCCTCATCGGGACTGTAGTGGGCCATGACGCTGTGCATCATCGTGCGCAGGAACGCCGAGCGCCCCGACTGCGCGCGGCCTACGACCACCGCGTGGGGGTTTTCGGCGAAGTCGATGAACGCCGGGCCCAGATCAGACTCCGACAGACCGAACGGAACCAGGTCGCGTTGCGCGCCGCCATTGACCCGCGCCAACACATCAGACAGCGGCACCCTCTCCGGCAGGCGTTTGACCTCGGCGAACTTCTCGACCCCGGCCACCTGGCGCACGACCGCCCCCACGCCGCGAGCGTCGATACGGCCGGACGGATCATTGGCCAGCACCGGCTCGCCGATCATGATGTGGAACCCGGCGGCGCTGAGGCCATGTCCTGGCTTGTTCGGCACCTCCTTGCCCCGGTTGACCGTGGGGTCCCGCCGGCCCAGCTCCGATTCCCGCTCATCAGTCATGCGCAACTCGATGCGCTCCGTGGACAGGTTCTTGACCTGGGTGTTGAGTTTCGACAGATAGCTGGTGTGGGTGACGATCGTGCGCACCCCGTAGTTGCCGGCACGCATCAGCGACATCACCTGTTCAGCCCATTTCTGGTTGGCGTCGTTGAAGTTGCCCCAGCCGTCGATGACAAGCACCACATCACCGCCGGAGACGCCGATATCGGTCGGATGAGGGCCGAACTTGGCCTCCCGCACCTGCTCCATATCCAGGCCACGGGTGGCGAAAAGCCGTTCGCGCTCGTCGACGATCCCGCGCACGGTGGCCAGCAGGCGGGTAACACCTTCGGTGTCGTGCAGAGCCGCCACCGCGGCCACATGCGGAAGATCATTCAACACGGCCAACTGCGGGCCACTGGCGGCAATGCAGTAGAACTGCACCCGCTCCGGCCGGTACATCAACGCCCCCGCGGTGATCATGGTCATCACCGCATTGGTATGACCCATACGGGGGGCACCGACAATGAGCGCGCTACTTTCCAGCATGTTCAGGTAGCAGACATCCTGGCGGTGCTGACGCGGGCGATCCTCCAGCCCCACCGGCAACACCAGGCCCGGATTCTGGCCGTAGTCGACATCCCACGGCTTGCCGCGCAGCCGAGCCACCAAATCGTCGGCGGCCGGCGGGGCACCTAGCGGCGGCAGCCACAGCTGGCGCGGCGGGGCGGCCCCCGTCGCCTGCAGAGAACCGATCACCGCGTCGATGATCTTCACGCTGGCGGCCTCCGGGACCGTCGCCGGGGCAGCGTCGCGCTCGACCGGCTCTGCCAGCAGACCATCGATGTCGGCGGCCTCTTCGGCCGTGAAAGCACGTGGCTCGAACCAGGTGCCGGCCTCCAGCGGACGGCTGTCATCCGGCCCGGTCTGCGGAACGAAATCAGCCGAGGAATAAAAGAATCGGAACTGGCGTGGCTGGCGCTGCGCCACCCGCAGGAATGCAGTTCCCTCCGCGCCTTTCTCGTCGATCTTGGCGGCGATCCCCACACCGAGGGCCTCGCGGGAATCTTCCTCAGTGCCGGTACGGCCGGCGATGGTGAAGCCGAGCAGCTTGCGGATGTCGCGCAGCTTCTGGGTGTCGACGGTCTGGCCGACCAGCTGCAAAAACATGTGATAGGCGCGGCCCTGGCGCATGATCCGCCAGAACAAGCTGCGGAACTTATCGCCCCAGTCCCGGTCGCTGAGCAGCTCCTGGTACTCGTCGGCGATGACCCACAGCACCGGCACCGGCGGCAGCGAGGGATCAGTAAGCCGCCGCTGGTTGTAGACCGTCAGATCCACCACGTCCGGGCCGGCGGCGTTGCACAGCGCGCCGCGCCGATCAAGCTCGCCCTCCAGCGCCTCATACATGCGGCCGACCAGGTGGCGCTCATCGCCGAGGTTGCTGACACTGGCCACCACATGCGGGAACTGTTCGAGCACGCCGGCGGCTGATTTCAGCTTGAAGTCGAAGAACACCACATTGGCGACCTCCGGTGAATGGGTCAACGCCATCGAGGCGACCTCGGTGATGATGCCCTCGGACTTGCCCGCGCCGGTCGTGCCGATGAACAGCGAATGCATGCCCATGCCCTGCTGGCTGCCCTCTTTGAGATCCAGGTCGACGACCTGTCCGCTGTCGTCGAGACCGACCGGGAAGCGCATCCACTCGGGGCCCTGGCTGCGGCGCGGGGACCACAGGCGGTCCACGTCGAGGTGGCGTGGGTCGCGCACCCCCACCGCGTCGAGCAGCGTGCGTTGCTGGTGGCCGGAATCGGTGACCGTGGTGACCCCACCGGAGGCGCGGAATCGGGCCATCGCCCGAGCGAACCGCTCCGCTGCGGTGATCGACAGCTGGTCGGCCTTGGCGTAGAACGCGTCGTCGAGCTCGTCGGAGGACGGATGCTGCACACCGCTAAACGGTGTGAGGTCCTCGGCGGGCAGTCGCTTGCGCAGCGCACCACCCACGAGGCGGTACGTGGTCTCCGGGGAAAACCCGATCCAACTCTTCGTCCCGAACGCATCATGCGGCGAGGGCGGCGGCACCGACGGTGCAAGGCGCACAAAGCAGGTGCCGGCATACCCGGCGCTGCCAGTCAGGCCGGCCCAGTCCTCGGGGGTTCCGCAGTTGTCGTCGATGATCACCCGGAACGGCAGAACGCTGTTCCCCGCGCCGTGCAACCCACTGGCCGGGGGTGTCCACTCGCTACGCGGAAGCTCCGCCTCGTCGAAAAACTCCTCCAACTGCGCTGGGGAGGAAAACAGCAGCCGGCGCTCACCGCAGCCGTCGCGCTTGCTGTGATGCTGCATATGCGGCAGCCACTTCGTCCAGTCCCACACCGACGGGGCGTCGCTGACCACCAGAATCTGCAGGTCGGCGGGGCTGTGGAATGCCGCCAGCTGACACACCATCGCCCGCAGTAGAGCGCGTGCCTCGTCCATATCCCCGATAAACGAGACCCCCGCGAAACGTTGCAGCCAAATCACCTTGGCCATGTCGTCGATGTATTCCTGCTCCAGCAGGAACTTGCGCAGGGCGTGACCGGTGGCCGGTTCGATCTGTGATGCCTCGGGAATCTTCGGCTTCTCGATCGTCATGGCGAGCTTGACCTTGCCGACCCCGACCCGGACCTCGCCGAATTCATCCGAACTAGGCGATCGTTCCCACATGCGCTCGGTGCCGACCGCGGCCACGAGTTGGGCCGGGTCCCAATGGAAATGCTCGCGATGGTCGAACTGGGCGCGGCGCTGCACCTCGATCTCATCGCGCACATCGTCCTGGCGGGCGAAGTAGTTGGCCCGGTACTGCCGCAGCTCACCCCAGGACATCTTCTGCGCCGCTCCGCGGCCGCGGAACAGCATGCCCGCCATGCCGATCAACATCATGATCCCGAAAATGCCGAAACCCGATGCGAAGCTTCGCATTCCGGACATGTACATCGCGACGATAAACCCGATCACACCGACAATCAGAACGATCGGCAGCACAATCCCCCACACACTTCGCGGCGGCGGGATCGGCGCCGGAATTGGCGGATCGATCGCGATCTTGCCGCCCGCCGTCGCCGGCGGGCGTGCAATCGGGCCGGGCCGCCTGAACTGTTGAGTGGTCACGTATCCGACCCTAACCCCGTCCAGGGGGCTATATCGGCGCCAATTTCAGAGCGCCCGATAACCAGAAAACCCACGATGCTGCGACCCCCTTCACGCAACAACCGGTAATCGAACTGTCAGGGGCCCACCGGGGCAAGCCCGCCGAAACCACCCCCGGCCGCGCCGCCCGGATCAATTGGCTCGACGTCATCGACCCTGACCATCAGCCCGTTGTGGTCATATTCCCAATGCCAACTATCCGCGCCGGTATTGCTGACCGGGCGGATGCTCGGTGCGCCCCCGCCGCCGCTGGCCCCCGGCGGCGGCATCGGCTGCATAGTCTGAGCGACCGACCTGATGTCGGCGGCGCTCTCAGTGTCCTGCCCCCGAAGCTCGGTCGTGGCGGTCTCGGCCTTCTGAACCCCTTCGATGGGCTCCGGCGCCAGCGTCGCCGAGCAGTGCGCGACATTCTCGGCCACCGCGACGGCCACGGCGTTGGCGGCGACATCGATCGGCGAAATACCCCCCGCAGGCATCGGAACCGGGCCAGGCTGGGCCGACCGGCTCACCTCCCCAGCGATCGACTGGGCAGTGCCCGTGACCGCCGCGGGCAACACCTCGATCGGCTTCGCGCCCCCAGATACTGCAGGCATCTACACAACTCCCCTCATGCGGCCATCGTGGGCCATAGTTCAGCTTCCTTCGCGATATGCCTTGCC
Source organism: Mycolicibacterium hippocampi (assembly GCF_010723735.1). Lineage (GTDB taxonomy): Bacteria > Actinomycetota > Actinomycetes > Mycobacteriales > Mycobacteriaceae > Mycobacterium > Mycobacterium hippocampi. The sequence continues at coordinate 45,067 of NZ_BLLB01000001.1, forward strand.
GTGTAGGCGATCTCGACATAATCCGGTGTCGTGCTGCGCCACCACGACAGCAGCTCCGCGGCGCGGGCCACGTTGTGGAAACAACGCGCATAGGCAGACGGGCCCACGTCGCCAGCCACCCGACCTGGCCGCTGGCCCGCGCTGTCGAGGATCGCTGCGCGCATCGCCACGTCAAGATCGGCCCACAACTCTTCGATCACCGGCTCACCATTCTCGATCGCCGTAGCGACCTGGCGAATGGCCGGAGGAACCTGGAAGCCCAGCAGCTCAGAGGCGCGAGATAGGACCGTGCGCACTGCGGCAACCGTCAACGCCCATAGCTGGGAACGATCAACCACCCCGCCGGTGGTCAGGCGCGCGTACTCGGGGCGGTCAATGGACTCCAGCCGATGAATACGAGTTTCATCCAGCCCCGGCGGTGCTGAGTCGGCCTTGATCGGTGACGTGGTCAACGCGCAATTCTCGATATGCCGTACACCGGCATCCCGCGCCACAGCGGCGTTGCCGCCATAGTCCGTCGACACCGCCAGCGCCCACAACTCGACGTTCGGGTTGCTCGCCATGCACATCTGCCCGTACGCGGTCATCGTCTGGGCTGGGTTGACCCAGCCGAACCAGCGGGCGTGAAAATCCTTGTCCAAACCAGGATCTGAAAAAACTAGCCGCGCGGAGCTGGGCAGAAACACCCCCGGCGGGATGAACCCGCTGCCCTCACTGCTCACCACCCATGCCTGCGGTCCTGACGGCGTCTTGAACATCCCGACGCACCAGTCGATGCACCCATAAACCCGCGAGGCGTGCATCAGCTCGTAGACCAGTTCCGAGGCCTTATCGAGCAACGGGTCAGGCGCCCCAGACTGCGCCCCTGCGATCGCGCCCGCCGCTGCGGCGCTGACACCCGAGGCGACCACACCCGGCGGAAGCGCTGTCCCCTGGCCCGGGCTGGCAGGTGGAGCTGGCGGCGGCGCGGGCGGCGGTGCGCCCGCCGCAGCTGGCGCGACCTGCCTGGGCTGCAAATCAGAGTTGAACGGAGGCAGCGGGCCAGCCGGAGCGGCCGCTGGCGGCATCATCGGCGCACCCATCGACCCCATGTGGCCGGCCGGAACACTCGCCGCCGACCCTGGCGACGCGACGTGCGCAGGCCCGCCAGCCGCCGACACCGGCGCGGGACCGGCCGAGACCGGCGTACTCGACGCACCCGTAGTCGAACTCAGGGGCTGCGCCGGAGGAGGAGCAACAGGCGGCGGCAACACCGAGCCCGTACCTAAGCCCGCATTGAACCCGCGGGAAAAGTCAGACGAGGTAGCCGCCCCCGGTGCGCCACCACCACCCGCAGCTGCAGACGGAAGACCGCCCGCCGCCGGCGACACAGAAGACGGCAGCGACGACGACAGCCCCGCATTGGAAGACAACGAACTAGGCGACAGACCACCGGTCCCCGCCGACGACAACCCGCTCGCAGACGGCGGCTTAAACCCACTCCCGATCGAACCTAGCGGCGATGACCCGCCGCCTCCGCTCCCGGTCATCGCGGGCGGCGGCGCGGTTGGAACAGCGCTCGGCGAAGAGCCGAATAGCTCCGGCCGCCCATCGGCAAGCGGCCCGTTTTTCATAGGATCAGCTGCACCGTCGCCCGGGGTCTCGACGCCATCCTTGCCTGCTGATCCAGTTTCTCCCGGAGTCTGGCCGGGCACGGGACTTTCGCCCGCTTGGCTATCTGAGCCCGGGCTGGGGTTGCCTTCAGGCCGGTCGGCGCCTGGTGTTCCATTCGATCCGCTGAAATTTTCAGGCCGGTCGCTTGGAGTAGAAGGCGGCGTGCCGCCCGAGCCAGTGGGATTGTCGAGGGCCTGGACGTTGTCGCCGTTGCCGCCTTGGGTGGTGTGATCGGCTGGTGTGATCTGGCCGCCGCTGGGCAGCTGGCTTGAGGGGGTGCCGCCGATGTTGGCGGCGAGCTCTGCGATAGACGCGGCTGTGTCAGTCCCTACAGCCAGTGCTTCCCCTTGCGCTGCGGTGATGACGGCTTCGATTGCTGCGTAGATGGCGGCCATTGCCGCGCCAGCGCCTAACGGCGAGCCCGCCAAAGCCTGAAGTTGCTGCTTGAGCCGTTCGATCTCCTCATGTGCTTTGCGGTCGATCTCTTCGAGCCGGCCCCGGGCATGCCAGATCAGCTCAGCTGTTTCTTTGACGGCCTTGGCCATCTCGCCGTAGAGGTCCGAGTGATTGATCACCGTCTGCGCCGTGCGATACGAGCGCTCACACATCGCGTCGATCATCTGCCCGGAATTGGAACCGCCGAGGTCATCGGCTGCGCGACGGATCGCCGCTGCCGACATGCTCAGATCGGCACTTTTCTTACTCAGCGCGCTCGCGGTGTCCGACCACGACTCCGGCGACGTCGACGGCCAGGACCCGCCCAGAATGCGCATTGAGTACGGCCGTGTCGGCATCCCCGGGCCTGTGGCAACTGCTGCTGAAGCCGGCATCAGCTAGTCCCCCCCATCAGCTACCAGCCAGCACCGAGCGAATCGCAGATGGATTGCGGACCGCCATAGGCAATGAGGCTGTCGGTCCAGGCCGCGCTGTCATAGGACTTTTCTGGCCCTGGCTCTATGTTGTTGACCAGCAGCCACAGGTCATCAATATGGCGCTCCAAAGTGCGGGTAAATCGCGGCTGAACTCCCGGATGCTCCTTCATCGCCACCTCGACGCGGGCCACCCAGTCCTCAGTGTCACTTATGAATTTGGGGAGAGCTCCGTCCCTTGCAGGTGTTCCGGGCTGGCCAAGGGCGAACCACGCTTTGGCGGTGGTGCTGTACTCACTCATCAGCGGTCCGATGGCTGCGCAGAGTGCGCGGTCGGCCTGCTCAGTGGACGCGGGGCTAGATGACGCGGCCGGGTCTCCAGCAGATGGAGCGGCGTTGTTCGAGTCGTTGCTGTCGACGCGGGTTGTCAGGGCCACTACCAGCGCGGATGCCGCCAGAACCACAGCGAGGATGATGCCCGCGGCGGCGAGTGCCGTCCGCAGGCGTCCCGGGCGTCGGGGCTGCAACACCGGTGGAGGCGCCGGCGGGCCGTAGCCGGATGGGCCGGGGCCAGGAGGCGGCCCATAGGGGCCACCGTTCGGCGGCGGCACATATGCTTGGGTTTTCCCGCCCGCTGTCATACCTCCAGGGTAAACGGCCCCGGTGGGGTCTGGCACCGCCAAATTAGGCCCCGATCCGCTCGGCACCTCCCTGTCAACACATGTTCGCGGCCTTTCACAGGTTGGCTGCCTACAGCTACCCCGGATCTGTAGCGGACCCGCGCGGCACCTCAACGAGCCGCTGCGATGGCGCAGCATCGCGCCGCCGAATTTTGTGCACGGAGGGGCGTGGGCGCTGCGGTAGCGTTCGTGGTGTTCCGGTCGCGCCCCCCGAGGTCGGAACCGGAAGGGCCCGACTCCTCCCACCCTTGGTCGGGCCCTTCCACTTAAAACTTTCGAACGGCATTTGTTGCCAATACTTCTCGCGATCACAGTCAGTCTGCCTGCCCCAGACCGTGCCCCGTGCGTTAGTCAATCAGCGCGGGGTTTTGGCTATAGGCCCGCCAAGGCCGATCTGAAAAACTCGGTTCTGACTCAGCGCTTTTCGGAGCTAGACCTGCGGATCAGATGTCGGTAATGCTGTAGTGGTCCCAGAACTCTTTGCGGGACAGCATCATTGCCTCGTTCGCGGCGGCGAACAGATCGTTGAGCTTCTTTTCCAACGCCAAGTTGGTCAGCGATGTGCGGGCAGCCTCGTGGATGAACAGTTCGAGGAGCCGGCCGTCGTCACCGAGGGTGAACCGCACATAGCCATCGGGGTCTTCGACCTCGGTGCGCAGCGCCCCGAGCTGGGCGATCATCTTGTCGAGACGCTCCAGGGTCGCGGCCTGTTCCGCTTCGGAAAACTTGACCTTTTCCTCGTCGCCGAGATCGTCGAACCCCACGCCGCCCAACATTAGGCGCCGTCCTTCGGTGCGACGGTCGTGATACGGCGAATCAGCGGAGCGCTACTGCGCTGAGGTGCGTCGTCGTTGGGCGGCGGGTCGTCGTCCTTGCGGTCCGGTGCGGTTGTCGACACTGCGATCCGGTCAGCAGTCACCTTGCCGGTCACCGATTCTGTGTGCGGACGATCTTTGCCCACAACCTGTTTGGGCTTTGCATTGCGCTCGTCGGCCCCGCCGCCTTGGCCTGCACCCCCTGGCATGCCGGCCATCGGCATGCCTCCCATCGGCATCATGCCGCCGCCCGGGCCCATCGTGGGGCTCACCGGCGGAGGCAGCGACCCACCGGTGGGCAAGGTCGGCGGGGTGGGGTTGGGGCCCGTGGAGGGCATCACCGGCGGCGTCGACGGTGCCCCGCCGGAGGCTGGCGACGTCATGCCACCCCCGCCCCCTCCGCCGCCGAAGCCGCTCATGTCATCGAGCGGCGCATCGTCTAGGCCCAGGTCCTCGGTGCCGATGTCGTCGAGCTCGGGTTGCATCAACCCCGACAGCCCTTGAGTAGCCGCACCCATCGCCTGCGTTCCGGCCTGAATCAGCGATTCGGGCGCCTTCATCATCGATGACATCGCGCCGCCCAGTAGTCCCCCGGCCGCCCCGAGAACCGTGGGGATCATGCTGGGAAGCATCGAGGCCAGCTGACCGGCCATATCCTGTGACCCGGGCTCTCCCGGCGTCGCTTCGCCCGGCAGACCCGTTCCTTCCCCCGCAGCGGCCGCGGCAGCCGCCTCGCCGGCGGGAACGTCGGGGATACCGTCGCCGTCCAGATCAACCTCACCGGCGGTGGTGGCTTCTGTGCTGGCGTAGTAGCCGCCGAAGCCTTGCGCGGTTTGGGCCTCCATCTGAGCTTTCTGCTCCACCGCGTTGGCCAGCGGCACCGCGTACATCCCGCCGGTCTGCGCGTTAGCCTGCGCCAGCGTCTGTAGCTGGTGGTTCATCGCTTGAAACGCGTCCGGACTCGGGATGTCGCTGCGCGCCTGAGCGACCTCTTGAGCATGGCGATTGGCCTGCTCGGCGACCGTATCGGCGCGCTGGCCGGAGGTTTCCAACGCATTGGCGTATTTGATCAGGTGTCCGCGCACCACGTCGGTGGCCACGGGGCTATCCCAGCTGTCTGGGAGGCTATCGGCGACCGACCGTACCGCGGCTGAGGCGTCGCGGGCCGAGCCTGCGACCTGACGCCATCCCGAAATGAACGCTTCGCCGCTGGCGGAGTCGCCGGAGTGCACCGCATTGGAGATGATCTCGGCGGGCGCGGCGGGTGGTGCGGCCAGCACTGGACGCGCGTCGGGAGGGATTGGTGGCGACGGGGGCGCCCAGCCCGACACGGCGGCGCCCTCACTGGCGGTGTTGAGGCTGGAGATTTTGGTTGCGTTGGCCGCATCTTTGGCGGTGAAACCTGCTGCCACGTTGGCCAGCTGCTCGGCGGTCGCGGCTAGCCCTGCCGCCTGTTCGACCAGGACGCTGGCCAAGGTGGTGCCCGCAGTGGTGAGCCTGCCCGCAGCGCCCACCGACGCCGGATCTGCGGCCAGCGGGGGATGCTCGGGGTTAGCTGTCGTCACATCCGACAGCGCTGCGGTGATCCGTTGCGCTGCCGAGACCAGTCCACTCGGGTCAACAGAAACCATCGGTCTAGAGATTCCTCAGTCGGTCACGGGCGGCGGCCAGGTCCCTTTCGGTGGGGAAATCTGCGTAGCAGACGGGATCGAGCTTGGCGTGCTCCATCTGCTCGCGCAGTGCCACCTGCCCCTGAAGATACGCCACGTCAGCGCAGGCCATGATTCGCTGAGCTAACTCGTGCATGTTGTCGCGCATGGCTTTGGGTTCGAGCTGAACGCCCAGGATGTGCCCCTTGACGGCATTTCTGACCAGGACCGCATCGTCGGGGGTCCTGGCCAGGAACGCCTGCTCGCTCAGCGGCAGGTTGTCATTGCTGGTCAACTCGGAGGTTTTCTGCGTTGATTTCGTCGCGGGTGACGAAGTTGGCCGCTTCGCGGCGCAACCCGATCGCGGCGCTGCGGTGGGTGTGTTCGTGGTGGAGCAGCGCGGCGTCGCGGTTGACCATCAAGTCCGACACCGCCGACTTGAACTGGTGCATGATCGGGCCGAAGGTGTTGACCGCGGCCAGGATCTCGGTGCTGGCCTCACGGGCGGGCGCGATCTGGTCGGCGACATCGTCGTGCTGGTTGGCGACGGTGCGCATCACCTCAGGGTCGATATGAATCGGGTCGGTCATCTCATAGCTCCTTTGATCTAGATATTGTCGCGATTTTTTGCCGCCGCGTCATACGTCGGCCGCTATCCGATGGGGGTGGGCACCGGTGCGCTGGCCAGCGGCGCCGGGTTCGCCGGGTCGGTGGCCGGGGAGCTCGGTGGGATAGGCACCGGCGTGGGAGCTGGCGTGGGCGCTGGTGCGGCGACCGCGCTGGGATCGAGCCAGCCCAAGAAGCCCGGGCTGGAGGCAATCATCGACGCTGGCACAACCTGGCCATCTTGGAGCGCCTTCACCGAGCTCAGCGCGACCGCGTAATGGTCGTTGAACACCGCGAGCATGCCGGCCGACAGGCGCGACGGATCGACCGGAGCGGTCACCGGAGTGCCCGGCGGGGGCAGCTCGAGGTGCTGTTCGCGATAGGCCTCCTCGAGTGGCTTGCCGTCGAGGTGGGCCTTGACGGCCTGGGCCAGCTCTGGCGTGCGTGCATTGGCGGTCGAGCCGTCCGGCAGCGTGATTGCCGTCGGCGGCGGTGGGGGCGGGCCCGGTGCCGCCGGTGGGGCGCCCTCCCCGGGTGTGCCCGCGGGCACCGGCTCGGGCGGAGTGCCCGATTGCGGCGTCGTGGACGGCGGGGTTTCCTCGGGCACTGGCTCGGGTGCGTGGTCGTGGTCGTCCTTACCCTCGTCCTCGTCGAGCTCGTCGTCCTTGTCCTTCTCCGACTCGACGCCGGGGTCGGGTTCCTCACGGCGGGCTTGCTCGCCCAGCTGGGAAGCCAGACCGGCCAGCGGCGCAGCGGCTCCGGTGAGAGCATCAAGCGGGCTGCCGCCACCCAATCCGCCACCTTGAGGGAAAGCCCCCATCGCGGCCGGCAACGCGGAGGCCAGCCCCGCCAGCGGGTCAGCACCCATCGGACCGCCCATCCCCAAATCCGACAACATCGGATCGGGCATCGGCTCCATCGGCCCCAGCCCCGCATCGGTGAGCGCGGGATCGACAAGCGCGGGATCGCTGACCGGCGGCGCCGGAGCCGGAGTCGCAGGTCCCGGTTGGGCATTGGGGTCACTGGGAGTCTCGCCCCCGGTGTCCGGGGAGGCTCCGTCCATGTCGTAGAGGGCGGCCAGCGCCGACGCCGCCTTGGCCTGATCCTCGGCAGTCAAAGTCCCCGACTGGAGTACTTCGCCGATCGCGGCGACCTGACTGCGCAAGAACTTCAAGAACGACTGCTCGCCCGCCGGAGTGTCCAGAGACATCGCCGGGTTGTTAACCGCCTCGACGATCTTCTGCTGGATGTCGTTGAGCTTCTGCTGGCCCTCGGCGGTCGTGGTCCGGGCGCTCAGCATCGCCTCGGTCAATTTGCCCTCAGCCTCGCTGAGTTGGCTGTAGCGGTCCTTCATCTCGTCGTGCAGCTTGCGTACCGCGTCAGCGGTGCGCCCCGACTGCTGCTCATCGGTCGCCACGCCGGGCTGGCTGCCCGGAGGCGGTGTGGCGGGCCGCTGCTCAGATCCCACGACGTCTCCGTTGGCGTTGTAGTAGGTGCGCTTGCCTGTTGCTGGATCGTCCACGTAGGAGGCGGCCAGCGGGGCGACCTGCTGGCCTTGAGCGTTGACCGGCACATACTGGCCGGCCTCGTTGCGCCGGAACTCCGGGAAGAACGGCTGACCGGCCTTGCCGTCGCCACCGAGTAGCGACACCGAGCCATCGTTGTTCATCACGTAGGTGTTGCCGTTGTCGCGATAGGCCAACGAGCCATCGGTCGGTACCCGCGTGCCGTCGCTGAAAACGAGATAGCGGTCGGCGCTCGGGTCAGAGGTGTTGAACCGCATACCAGGATCGCCATAAGCCGCTTGGGCCTTGTCCAACACCGTGTTCCAGTACGGGTCCGAGGGGCTGATGTTGGGGGCAAACGCTCCCCCGTCGGCACGCCAACCCGGATCCCAGCCCATACCGACCCCGGCGACTGGCTTGGCATGCCAGGACACCAGCTCATCGAACTTGCGAGCGTCGGTCATCGTAACCTCTTCTGCACGAACATCGTTGACGGCGATAGGCCCGCCGCGGCACTGAAATCAGAAGTGATCACGGGAGATCGTCTCTTCGAGATCGCGCGGCGCTGCGAACTCCGGTGGCCGCTGCGGGGTGGAATCACCGCCGAAGACTTTCTTCGCCCGCGTCGCGAGATCCAAGATTTGACTGGCTTGTTGCTGCAACCCAGACTCCACGGCCACATCCTTTCCTCGGGCGGATAACTACGAGCCTAAAGCCGCGCCGATCCCCCTCCGTGCACGATTTTCCGGGCTAGGTGGCCACCGGGCGGCGCGCGATAAACCCTGGCGGCATCGGCGCGATACGCACCACATCACCGGTCTGAGGGGCGTGCACTACCTGTGTCGACGAAATCGCCAACATGACATGGCCCGGGCCGCGGCCGTCATAGGACGCCTTGGGAAAGATCAGATCACCGGCGCGGACCTCACCAGGAGGCACGGCCACCCCCTGATTCACTTGCGTATAGGTGTCGGGCCCCAGCTGCACGCCGGCTTGACGCCACGCCCACCCCGTGAGCCCCGAGCAGTCAAAGACCGAAGGGCCCTTCGCGCCCCACACATACGGGCGGCCCAGCTTCGACAACGCCGCCTGGACAGCTTGCCCACCCCTACCAGGAGGGATATCGCGGCCCGTGTCGATCCTGGGCGACGGTCGTCGCCCACCAGATCCGCCACCTCTGGAGCCACCGCCAAAACCGCCGCCGCCCAATGGGATTCCCCCGAATCCCCCACTGCTTTGTGGCATCGACAGGCCTGAGCCGCCGCCGAATGGTGAGCCGCTTCCTGCGCCCACACCGCCGCGCCCTCCGTAGGCCATCGACCGCAGCATCGCCGCCATCTGCGCGTCGCGTGTTTTGTAGGCCTGGACGACTTGTTGTTGTTGGGCGACGCGCTGGCGCAGGGCGACCAGGAGTGCTTTCTGGCCGGCGGGGGTGTTGGTGAACGGGGCGAGACCGTTGGTGTCGGCGGCGGCGCCGTTGACGACGGTGCCGGAGCTGGTGCGGCCGGTGCGATCGGAGCGGGCGGCTTCGTCGAGCTGGGTGCTCAGTGCCCGGTCGTTGCCGGCCAGGGTGTCCAGGGCCGGGCCCGCGCCGCCGGCGAAGGTGGAGTAGTTGGTGGCCAGCTGCCCCGACAGTGGTGCCATCTGGGCCTGCCCCGAGCGCACCAGGTCCCCGGCGCCGGAGAGCTTCATCACCGAGCCCGCGGCGGGTCCTTGCCCGGAGGCCGGCGGGTCGCCGAACAGTGAGTGCGCGCGGCCCAGCACCTCACCGACCTGAGCCACCACCGCGCCAACCGACACGAAACCAGTATCAGCGACCCAGACCCACCCCCCAGACACAAAATTCGGCAGCAGGTGGCACCGTGGAGGCTGCTACGCGTTAGGTGCGCACATACCCGCCACCCTTGGTCGCGATGTGCACGTGGTCGAAATGGTTCGCGGTGGCCCCGCCACGGCCCCCATCGGTTCACCGCCCCCAGGGCCGTAGTACATCGCTTGACGCCAGATCGCGTGGTCGACGCCGAGTGCCTCTTTGTTGGCCTTCACAAACGCCAGCACCTCATCCCCCAGGGCCTTTCCCTGAGGGGTATTCCAGTTGGGGATCATCACATCCAGCGCGAGTCCGTTGGGGTGCCACTTCAACGAGTCGGCGCGCACGCCGCCTATCTCTCGGATCTGCGGAAACGCCGCCGAGACAGCGCGATTGGTGAGCACGGTGAACTTCTGCAGCCCGTTCTCGGGAGCCTTGACTGGTGGCAGCTGGCCCTGGATGGCTCTGGCGACAATGCTGCCGGCGTCCAAGGCTCCCAGCGGGCCGCGGCCCCCCGGTCGCGTGCTCGACATCAGGCGCGTGCCGCTGCCGCCTAGCCCAGACAACCCGGAGAGCCCCTGAAGTCCGCTCAGCGGCGACCCCATTTGTGGCATCGACAGGCCTGAGCCGCCGCCGAATGGTGAGCCGCTTCCTGCGCCCACACCGCCGCGCCCTCCGTAGGCCATCGACCGCAGAATCGCCGCCATTTGCGCGTCGCGGGTTTTGTAGGCCTGGACGACTTGTTGTTGTTGGGCGACGCGCTGGCGCAGGGCGACCAGGAGTGCTTTCTGGCCGGCGGGGGTGTTGGTGAACGGGGCCAGTCCGTTGGTGTCGGCGGCGGCGCCGTTGACGACGGTGCCGGAGCTGGTGCGGCCGGTGCGGTCGGTGCGGGCGGCTTCGTCGAGCTGGGTGCTCAGTGCCCGGTCGTTGCCGGCCAGGGTGTCCAGGGCCGGGCCCGCGCCGCCGGCGAAGGTGGAGTAGTTGGTGGCCAGCTGCCCTGACAACGGCGCCATCTGCGCCTGCCCCGAGCGCACCAGTTCCCTGGCGCCGGAGAGCTTCATCACCGAGCCCGCGGCGGGTCCTTGCCCGGAGGCCGGTGGATCACCGAACAGCGAATACGCGCGGCCCAGCACCTCACCGACCTGAGCCACCACCGCGCCAACCGACACGAAACCAGTATCAGCGACCCCACCGGGCCGTCCGGACATGTAGGTTGCCAAACTGCGTGTCATTTGGCCGCACCCCGACCAGGTACAACTCGTGGCATTGCCATTGAAATGTCGGCTGGGTTTTGCCGTCTAAATGTCGAATCCTATAACCAGACGGTTGTCCAAGAAATCGGTCGGCTCAACGGATGACATCTCACACCGGGTCGTTTCTGGGCAGCATCTAAGCTGGCCCACCGTAATTCCGCGTGTTCTTCCAGAATCACGGTGGCCACCTATGTGGCTTCCGCCAGGCCGGTGGATGCGCGACATACGACCTTTAAGTTATGAGCAGGTCACTCGTGGTTTCTCGCCGCATTATCTCCACCCACGGTGGAGATAACTGCCAGCTAGCCTCATCAGTCGGCGCACGTGCAGCCGCAGCCCAGCCGCCGATAACACCCGATTACGTCGCGCGTGGCCCCCCACACTGCTGTCGCACGGATCGGTGTCGGAGCCGACTGTCATGATGCTTGCCGGCGCGGACCAATACGCCCTGGCGGCTACCGCTTATCACGTGCTGACCGGCTCACCGTTGTACCACCTAATCCTGCCGTGGTCATCAGCAGGCACGCTGCACCGCCAGCGCTGGCGGACACGCGAGCCGAGCTCGCCAGTCTCGACCCGGTGCTGGCGCAGCCCTCGCAAGAAAGAACCCCGCTGACCGCTTCGCGCGGTGTTCGGACTTCGCTAGCGCGTTCGCTGAACAGGTCAAGTCCGATGCGCCCCCCTCTGCCGACTGCTTAGCCGCACACGCCTTGCAACCCGATCCTGCGGCACGACTACCGATTTGGGCTGGCCGCTGCCGGGACGGCATATGCAGTGGGCGCTGCGGACGAACCCGTACTCGGCTCGTTCGCCGTCCTGACTAACCCTGTCGGCGACGGCGACAATCGGAGTCAAGGAATTCCCTCCGACGCATCCACACCCAGTTCCACGGTGCTTGCCGGAAAACTGGAACCACTCCTTACGTAATTGCAAGGTGTACAACTCATTTCGGCGTGTCGAGAGCATCTTAGTAGAAGATTTGATCAATCACATCCAGTCCTCAGTGTCCACACAGGGACTCGTGGTGCAGTAGTTGTGGTATGCGGATCGCCCGCTTTGATAGATACGGGGATGTGACCCAGTGCCTCATGTCAATCCAGCACTGCGTGGACACCCACGGCAGCTGGATGCGCGCACAGCATCTTGCACCCACGACTGTGCAGTGCACTAGTGGATTCCTCTGTCGCGATTCGCGATCGATGCGAATCGCCACCGGACACAGTTAGCCGCTGGGCAACAGCACGTCGGGAACAGAGACTCGAAAGGAGCAGGCAACGGTCGAACAAGTAACGCAGGCGTCTTCGACGGAGCCACCGCAGCAGCCCCGCGGCAGGTTGTCAGCAGTTTCACCCAATACCGCGACGCGGAGCACGCGCGATGTCGCGGTGGTGCGCACCGAGCGTGGTGATCTACCGGTGCGGAGATCCGCGAGGATCTCCCGCGGCCAGGAGGACAGGTTCTAGTGCAGGCATTCACAATTGACCAGTAACCGTCAGGTCGGTTCGCGCGTTCTGCGATCAAATGGAGAAACAACATCCGGCTCGATAGGAAGGAATGATGACTAAATATTCGAACGGCTCGGAGTCGGTGGACGGCGTCGCCCAACGCCTGATGGCGGAATTCGACGGGATCCTGCCAAAGAGGCAGGTGGCCGGCACCGTGCTGCAGGCTGTCTCCGAACTCGACGGGGAGGTGCCACCCGGTGCCTTACCCCAAATGCTGCACCAGCTCGCTCAGCAGCGGTTGGACAGCTCGATCCCCGAGGCGTGGCCCGTATCAGCCACCCCAGGTGACCGCCGCTGATCTCATCTCCTTGGATATTCGGGCTGCTGACCACTCGCAATCGCTGCCGGTGACGAACCGACGTCCGGGAGACGCGTCGTGTCCGAGCGGCAGAGCCCATCCGTGCCGACGGGGAACCGCTAATCGATGCCGTGGCAATTGGGTTGTGCGGCAACGACAGGAAGATCGCGGCCGGACCACCCGGGGAACCCTGACATGTCCACGCGCCCAATGAAATGGAGGCACACCGTGTTCACAAAACTCGACGACATGGTCGCCAACGGAGGCGCGCGCCTACTGCGATCCCGCCGGCTCATGCGCGCTCCGATCTGGATATACAAAGCCCGAGCCGGGGCACTAGTGGGCTCACGGACACTGATGCTCGAACACATCGGGCGCAAAACGGTTGCGTCCAGCAGAGTGGTGTACGAGTCGGACCTGATTAGTAGCGCCGGCGTGTCGTAGCCGAATGATTGAAGGTCATCGCGTGATTCTTCGAGAGACCCGTCAAAGTCACTCGAGCAAAGAAAGAACACACGCGATGACCGCTGCCCACAATATCGACCTGCCCGCCGTGCTGGCCGAACGACTCACCACCACCCATCCCGACGTGCTGCGCGAACTGCTCGCCACGTTCATCCACACCCTGATGGGAGCTGAGGCCGACGCCCTGTGCGGAGCGGGCTACGGCGAGCGCAGCACCGAGCGCACCAACTCCCGCAACGGCTACCGTCACCGCCAGTTCGACACCCGCGCAGGGTCTTTGGATCTCGCGATTCCCAAGTTGCGGCAGGGCTCCTACTTCCCGGACTGGCTGCTGGAACGCCGCAAACGCGCCGAGCGGGCCCTGACCACGGTGGTCGCCACCTGCTACCTACTCGGAGTCTCGACGCGGCGGATGGACAAGCTCGTCGAGACGTTGGGCATCACGTCGCTGTCGAAGTCTCAAGTCAGCGTGATGGCCAAGGAGCTCGACATCGCCGTGGAGGCGTTCCGGACCCGACCGCTGGACGCCGGCCCGTACACGTTCGTGGCCGCCGACGCCCTGGTGCTCAAGGTGCGTGAGGGCGGGCGGGTGGTCAATGTGCACGCCCTGATCGCCACGGGTGTCAACGCCGAGGGCTACCGGGAGATCCTCGGCATCGACGTCACCACGGCTGAGGACGGGGCCGGCTGGTTGACGTTCTGGCGGTCGTTGACCGCCCGCGGCCTGTCCGGGGTCAAACTGGTCACCAGCGACGCCCATGCCGGACTCGTCGCCGCGATCGGCGCGACACTACCCGGCGCGGCCTGGCAGCGTTGCCGCACGCACTACACGACGAATCTGATGGCCGTCACTCCGAAGGCGTCGTGGCCGTGGGTGCGGACCCTGTTGCACTCGGTGTTCGACCAACCCGACACTGAATCGGTTGCTGCCCAATACGATCGGATCATCGATGCGCTCGCCGACAAGCTCCCCAAGACCGCCGAGCACTTGGAAGCTGCCCGGCCGGATCTGCTCGCGTTCACCGCGTTTCCCAAGCAGATCTGGCGCCAAATCTGGTCGAACAACCCCCAAGAGCGACTGAACAAGGAGATCCGGCGGCGCACCGACGTCGTCGGCATCTTCCCCGACCGGGGCGCTCTGATCCGCCTCGTCGGTGCCGTGCTGGCCGAACAGCACGACGAATGGGCCGAGTCCCGGCGCTACCTCGGACTCGACGTGCTGAGCAAATCCCGCGCCGTCAACGACACCCCGTCAGAACAGGAGGACACCCCCGCGGCACTGACCGCCTGAACCATCACCACGAAGAATCACACGACGACGTCGTACACCACGTCCATGGACTTGACCGATCAACGTTGACTGCCGCGTGGACGTGGGCCGGTTGGCGGCACCGGTCCGCTATGGACTGGCGGCGACGCTTGAGGTTGCCCCGACCATCAGAGTCGACATCCACCAAGAAGTACGTCAACAATTGCAGGTCCGACTGCGCACCAGGACCCGCCGACACGCGTGTCGAGGTCGAAAGACTGCGGCCCTTTCCCACCAGCCAGCAACGACGCGCGATACCGCCACATTCTCCGAGGCCTCAGTACGAGCGGGCGTTGTCCCACAGCCGAACAGCGGTGGTCGAGACTGGCGGACTGAGGGTGGCATCGACGTTATCTACGTAGGAAGACAGTAGTTGATGACAAATGGATCACGGTCGAGTTGAGATGTGGTGTCATGCAACCGCTGTCGGGGATGGCGCTGTCATCCTGGATCCGTGGCGCCTAGGACAGCGAGGAAGACCGACAGCAGGCTGGCCGCTCGGCTCGCGGCGCTCGCCTCGCTGGGCGCCGCGGTCATCCACTTCGCCGTCGTACCCACCCACTGGCAGGAGTGGATGCCCGCTGGCGTGTTCTTCACATCGATCGCCCTCTTCCAACTGCTCTGGGCGCGGCTGGTTCTCACACGAACCACGACTCCTGTGCTTGCTGCCGGCATCATGGTCAACCTTGGAGCCATTGCTCTGTGGGCCGTGTCCAGGACCGTGGGAGCCCCGTTCGGCCCCCACGCTTGGGAAGCAGAGTTGGTCCAAGCCGCGGACCTTTGCGCTCTGCTGCTTCAGATCTACGTCGTGATGGGCGCCAGCTGTGTGTGGTACCGCGGCCTGCAAGGACAGCCGGTACCGGGGTTCGGCAGCGCATTAGTGCTCATGGGCGCCGTCGGTGTCGTGACGCTGGCGTCCACGGTGGGGGTTGCTTCAGGACTGCAGCACGGCCATGCGCCAGCGAGCGCAGACGGTGGCCACCACGGGACGACCCCCGAGGATGGGCACGGCGAGCACGACGCGACCACCTCCGACGATGCGCATAGCGATCACCAAGGCGCTGGCGCCGAGCCCGCGGAGGGCAATGATCATGGGACGAGCAGCGAGCATGTTCAAAGCCCTGACAGCAATCACGAGCCGGCCGCCCCGCCGCCGGTCAACGAGCCTGCCGGCGAGTCGGCTGCACCGGCGACGGCAGAAGTTCCGGCCCCACCCGCGGTGCCTGCGCAGGACGACCACGGCGATCATGATCACCGCGAGTAAACACCTGACTTCTCCGCTCGTGTGAGCACAGGCGTCAAACTAAGCTAACGCATCTCTGAGACCGGTCCTGAGCCGGCACGTGTCCTGGACCTCGAAGCCGGCCTTTAGCCGGATCATTCAAGCGCCGCCGTGTCGGTGACCGCGACGATTCACGGCATGAGCACGACTTCTCCGACATCGACGGCGGCTACCGCGGCCCAGGCGGTGGCCCGCTACGGCTACGTGCCGTTCATGCTGATCGGCCTCAACGGCGCCGGCATCGTCTTCACCGCCGGCGGCGCCCAGAAGTACTGGCTGCTGGCCGTCCTGGTCGTCGCGATCACGACGACGTTCCTGGTAGAGCTGGTCATTCCGTATGACACCGCGTGGAACCGTGACCGGGCCGACAGCACGCGCGACCGCATCCACGTCGCGGTCAACGAAACCCTCATCCTGGCAAGCGTGGCCACCATCCCGCTGCTGGCCGCGATCGTCCCCGCACCGCCGTTGTGGCCACACAGCTGGCCATTCATCGCACAGGTCCTCGCCGCGATCCTGGTCGCGGACCTCGGCATCACCGTCGTACATCTGGCCAGCCACAAGATCGGTGTGTTGTGGCGTTTTCACGCGGTGCACCACAGCATCACCCGGTTCTACGGGCTCAACGGCCAGATGAAGCACCCCCTGCACCAAACCGTTGAGATGGCAGCCGGTGTCGCACCGCTGATCCTGATCGGACTGCCCGTCGACGTAGCCTCCGTGCTGGCGCTGGCGGTGGCAATCCAGCTGCTGCTGCAGCACTCCAACGCCGACTACCGCATCGGGCCCGCCAAGTACGTCTTGGCCCTCAACGAAGGCCACCGCTTCCACCACCTCAAATGGGCCGGCGTCGGCGACGTCAACTTCGGCCTGTTCACCCTGGTGTGGGACCACCTGATGCGCACTCCACCCGGCAATTCGACTCCACCCAGCTCGGCATGGCCGCCAAACCCGACTACCCCACCAGCTATCTGCGGCAGATGATCTACCCGTTCACCCACGCCAGCGGCCGCAGCCTCAAACCCTTGACCACGGCCACGACGGCCGACGGAAACGCGCCGATACCGCCATCCGGCCAAGGCTCGACGTATCGTCTGTAGCCGTCGGGCCCCCGATTCACCGGTGCAGCGTGGCTCGACCCGCTAGACGGTATGAGGGCTGACTCGAGGCCGAAGGCCTCGGGCTGCAATCGGACGTGGGTTGCCGGTGACGAGTGAACACTCGCACTGGTAGAGCCACAGTTGCAGATCAGGAGGCCTCCGGTGAGTTTCAACGGTACGAGTGTCGGGTTGGACGTGCATGCGCTTTCGGTGGTTGCGCATGCATTTGATGAAGAGACGGGTCGGGTCGAGCGGGCGCGATTGTGTCCCGATCACGGCGAGATCCTGGACTGGTTGCACAGACTGCGAGGTCCCTTGCGGGTGGCCTACGAGGCCGGGCCGACGGGGTTCGGGCTGGCCCGGGCATTGACTGATGCCCAGATCGACTGCGTGGTCGCGGCACCGTCGAAGTTGATCCGCCCGGCTGGGGATCGGATCAAGACCGATGCCCGCGATGCCGCGCACCTGACCCGGCTTCTGCGGTTGGGCGAAATAACCGCGGTCACGGTTCCCGAGGCTGAGGTGGAGGCGGTGCGCGATCTGGTGCGGGCCCGCGAGGACGCCCGCGCCGATCTGATGCGGGTGCGGCACCGGCTGTCCAAGCTGCTGTTGCGCCAGGGCCGGGTGTACTCGGGCGGGAACGCCTGGACCGGGGTCCACGAAACCTGGCTGCGGCGGCAACGATTCGATGACCCCCATACCAGGGCGGCCTTCGACCATCACTTTGACGCGGTCCTGTCGGCGACTGCGGCGAGGGATCGTCTCGACGAGCAGATCGTTGCGGTCGCGGCCTCATCGCGATGGTCTGATCCGGTTGATCGGCTGGGGTGTTTGCGTGGGATCTCCGCATTAACCGGGCTGGCGTTGTCGGTGGAGATCGGTGATTGGACCCGGTTCACCGGTGCCTCGATCGGCGCCTACGTCGGATTGGTGCCCACCGAATACTCCTCGGGGCCTCTCGGTGCAGGGTTCGATCACCAAGGCCGGCAATGCCCATGTCCGGCGGTTGTTGATCGAATCGGCCTGGCACCACCGGGCGGCGTACCGCAATCCCGGTCCTGCGATGCGAGCCCGCTGGGCCAAGGTCGACCCCGCGCTCAAGGACCGCGGCCATGCCGGCAACCGACGCCTGCACCAACAATGGTGCCGATTCAACGAACGCAAGAAGCCTCACGTCGTGGCCAACGTCGCGGTCGCCCGTCAACTGGCCGGTTGGTGCTGGTCGCTGGCCACGCTGGCCTAAGCGTGGCCGTCCAAACTTGATTGGAGTCGGTCGGTCGACGGCGAGGTAGGCGAACTGGATCTGCGTTACAGCTATGAGCAACAACAGCATTCGATGAATGTTGATGTGACGCCCGTCCCTAGAGAGCAGCCACCGTTCGCGCCGAACCATCGTCTTGCGGTATCCAACCCGCGTATATCAGTCTGACACCCACCGTCGTTGATCAACGACCGCCGCGACACCGACTGACCCCGATCAAACGAAAGCCGCCCCGGCATCAAAACCGGGGCGGCTTTCACCTGCCTATTGACAAACGATGCCTACATATCAGCTGTACTGACCACGGACGTTAGGTACGGCGTGGCGTGGTGACATAACGAAGACCTCCGAGTGAAGTGCGAGCTGTCTAGGAACGCACCAACTCACTTCGGAGGTCTTCGTGTCTCACCGTAATGCCCCTCTGTCAGAAACTGGTCGTCTGCGCCTGGCTCGATGCATCGTTGAGGACGGCTGGTCGCTACGCCGAGCCGCTGAACGGTTCCAGGTCGCGGTGACCACGGCGGCCCGCTGGGCCGGCCGCTACCGCGAGCTCGGTGAGGCGGGCATGGTCGATCGCAGCTCACGACCGCATCGCAGTCCTGGCCGCACTCCCACGCGCACCGAACGGCGGATCATCAAGGTCCGGGTCATCCGCCGGTGGGGTCCGCATCGGATCGGCTACCTGCTCGGACTGCATCCCTCCACGGTGCACCGGGTGCTGACCCGCTACGGACTGGCCAGGCTGCGCTGGCTGGACCGGCCCACCGGTGCGGTGATCCGGCGGATAGAGCCTGCTCGGTGCGGCGATCTGGTCCATGTCGATGTGAAGAAACTGGGCAAGATCCCCGACGGTGGAGGCTGGCGGATGCTGGGCCGTTCGGTAGGTAGGCGTCATTCCCAAGCCCACCGTTCGGTACGCAGCACCTCGCGCCATCCTGCGATTGGCTACCACTTTCTACACACCGCCATCGATGGCCACTCGCGACTGGCCTACAGCGAGATGCTCGCTGACGAACGCAAGGAAACCGCCGCGGCATTCTGGTCGCGTGCGCACGCGTGGTTCACCGAATGCGGTATCACTGTTCGAAAAGTATTGACTGACAACGGTTCCTGCTACCGATCGCATACCTTCAAGGAGGCCCTGGGTCCGATTCAACACCGCCGAACTCGACCGTATCGGCCGCAGACCAACGGCAAGGTAGAGAGATTTCACCGCACCCTGGCCGACGAATGGGCCTACGCGCGGCTTTACACCAGCGATGCTGAACGCTGCGCCGAATACCCGCGCTGGCTACACACCTACAATCACCACCGCGGCCACACCGCACTCGGCGGCCAACCACCAGCCACCCGCGTACCTAACCTCTCAGGTCAGTACAGCTGATATGTAGGCATCGTTTGTCAATAGGCAGGTGAAAGCCGCCCCGGTTTTGATGCCGGGGCGGCTTTCGTTTGATCGGGGTCAGTCGGTGTCGCGGCGGTCGTTGATCAACGACGGTGGGTGTCAGACTGATATACGCGGGTTGGATACCGCAAGACGATGGTTCGGCGCGAACGGTGGCTGCTCTCTAGGGACGGGCGTCACATCAACATTCATCGAATGCTGTTGTTGCTCATAGCTGTAACGCAGATCCAGTTCGCCTACCTCGCCGTCGACCGACCGACTCCAATCAAGTTTGGACGGCCACGCTTAGGCCAGCGTGGCCAGCGACCAGCACCAACCGGCCAGTTGACGGGCGACCGCGACGTTGGCCACGACGTGAGGCTTCTTGCGTTCGTTGAATCGGCACCATTGTTGGTGCAGGCGTCGGTTGCCGGCATGGCCGCGGTCCTTGAGCGCGGGGTCGACCTTGGCCCAGCGGGCTCGCATCGCAGGACCGGGATTGCGGTACGCCGCCCGGTGGTGCCAGGCCGATTCGATCAACAACCGCCGGACATGGGCATTGCCGGCCTTGGTGATCGAACCCTGCACCCGAGAGGCCCCCGAGGAGTATTCGGTGGGCACCAATCCGACGTAGGCGCCGATCGAGGCACCGGTGAACCGGGTCCAATCACCGATCTCCACCGACAACGCCAGCCCGGTTAATGCGGAGATCCCACGCAAACACCCCAGCCGATCAACCGGATCAGACCATCGCGATGAGGCCGCGACCGCAACGATCTGCTCGTCGAGACGATCCCTCGCCGCAGTCGCCGACAGGACCGCGTCAAAGTGATGGTCGAAGGCCGCCCTGGTATGGGGGTCATCGAATCGTTGCCGCCGCAGCCAGGTTTCGTGGACCCCGGTCCAGGCGTTCCCGCCCGTACACCCGGCCCTGGCGCAACAGCAGCTTGGACAGCCGGTGCCGCACCCGCATCAGATCGGCGCGGGCGTCCTCGCGGCCCGCACCAGATCGCGCACCGCCTCCACCTCAGCCTCGGGAACCGTGACCGCGGTTATTTCGCCCAACCGCAGAAGCCGGGTCAGGTGCGCGGCATCGCGGGCATCGGTCTTGATCCGATCCCCAGCCGGGCGGATCAACTTCGACGGTGCCGCGACCACGCAGTCGATCTGGGCATCAGTCAATGCCCGGGCCAGCCGAACCCCGTCGGCCCGGCCTCGTAGGCCACCCGCAAGGGACCTCGCAGTCTGTGCAACCAGTCCAGGATCTCGCCGTGATCGGGACACAATCGCGCCCGCTCGACCCGACCCGTCTCTTCATCAAATGCATGCGCAACCACCGAAAGCGCATGCACGTCCAACCCGACACTCGTACCGTTGAAACTCACCGGAGGCCTCCTGATCTGCAACTGTGGCTCTACCAGTGCGAGTGTTCACTCGTCACCGGCAACCCACGTCCGATTGCAGCCCGAGGCCTTCGGCCTCGAGTCAGCCCTCATACCGTCTAGCCGGCCTCGCCGCGGTCGACGGCAACGACAGACGGCTCCACCACTTTCGGCTGGGACCAACAGACGGACGCGCCCCCGATTTTGGCGGTTGTGCAAGCCCGAGGAGCCAGCTTTTAGTGCCAGCTTTATCGAATATTCATCGAAGGACTAAGAAAGCTAAACGACTCAAGAGCACTCTTGAAGGCATACCCGTGAACGGTGCACCGTCGCCCGCGACCGGCCCTCGCGACGCACCAGGCGGTGCCACCGCCCGTTAGCCGATGACGACAACCCGATACGGAGAGCCTCACTCATGCCGCAGATAGGCTGCCCCCTACCGTTTCGAGCGACGACGCACTGGCTGCGCACGACCGTCCTCGCGGTGGCGGTGCTGCTGATCGCGACAGCCTGCACCTCGTCCCCGACGCCGGCGCCCACTCCCGACGTCATCACCGACAAGGGCACGCCCTACGCAGACTTGCTCGTACCGAAACTGGAAGCGTCCGTAACTGATGGTGCCATCGGCGTCGCTGTCGATGCCCCCGTGACCGTTACCGCCGGCGACGGTGTCCTCGGCCAAGTGTCGCTGACCAACGAAGCGGGCGAACTTGTCGACGGGCAGCTGCGCCCCGACGGCGTTACCTGGTCATCGGCGGAACCGCTGGGCTACAACAAGCAGTACACCCTGCAGGCCCAAGCACAAGGGCTTGGCGGAACAACAAGCACCAGCGCAACATTCGAAACCCATTCCCCCGAAAACCTGACGATGCCCTACGTCTTGCCCAACGACGGCGAAACGGTGGGCGTGGGTCAACCCCTTGCAATTCGCTTTGACGAGAACATCACGAACCGGGTAGCGGCGCAGCAGGCGATCACGGTGACCACGAACCCCCGGTCCAGGGTGCCTTCTACTGGCTGAGTAATCGCGAGGTTCGCTGGCGCCCCGCCGAATACTGGGAGCCCGGAACGCACGTTGAGGTGTCGGTCAGGGCTTACGGCGTCGACTTCGGCGACGGACTCTTCGGCCAGGAAGACGTCACCACACGATTCACGATCGGCGACCACATCATCGCCACCGCCGATGACGCCACCAAGACGATGACCGTGCGGCGCAACGGCGAAGTCATCAAAACCATGCCCATCTCCATGGGCAAAGCCAAAACGCCCACCGACAACGGCGCCTACATCATCGGAGACCGCTACTCCTTCCTGGTGATGGATTCGTCCACCTACGGAGTTCCCGTCAACTCGCCCGACGGCTACCGCACCGAAGTCGAGTGGGCCACGCAAATGTCCTACAGCGGCATCTACGTGCACTCTGCCCCATGGTCGGTGGGCAGCCAAGGCATCGCCAACGTCAGCCACGGATGCCTTAACGTCAACCCAGCCAATGCCCGCTGGTTCTACGGCAACACCCGACGCGGCGACATCGTGGAAGTCATCAACACGACAGGCCCCACCCTTTCAGGAACCGACGGCCTCGGAGACTGGAACATCCCCTGGGAGCAATGGAAAGCCGGAAACGCCAACCTCTAAGCGACGGAAGTTCTTGACACCGCGCCGACATGGCGCGGCGCGCGGCATCGCTGAAACCCGTTTCCCCGCAGCACATTCGGTTCACTCCTTGGACGATCCTGCCTTACGGGCGGTTGCCGCCGTCGCTGGGGCCATCGACTCCCGATGACCGATGGCGATCAGCTACCGCCGACGGGGCTTCATGTAGCGCTCGGGGCAGAATTTTGCTCACCCCGGACGGCCTATAGAGTTCCTTTCCGAGAAGCTCGCACATTGCAGTTAGTTAATCCGCGCACCATTCACGCGCGTCTTCCCGCCCGGAAACGAATCTAGACCAGTGCTTGCCGCATTGAAGACACCCTGTCGCAGCGAATTTCACCATTGTAATTATGTGGCTACTGTTACTGGTGGGGCTTTTGTGAGTTACGCTTTTCTACGTAGGAGCTACGTATTTTGGTGTTGCGCCGTACGTATGCGTTTTTTCAGCCCCGCTATTGGTGAACGAAGTAGGACACCGCGCGGCGCACCGAGGAGAAGACATGGAATCAGACGTCCGGAGCAGGAGTGCGGCAATTGCCGTCTCCGACCGGTCTGACCCGGCGATGCGCGGTGCGAGACGCGTTCGGCGGCTCCCCGGTGTCATCAGCATCGTCGTGCTGCTCTTCGTCGCGTGTGCACCGGTCGCGTCGGCCCAACCTGCTGCCGGTCCGTGGGATCCCCTGCTGCCGAAGGTGGCGAGCGCAGGCGCTCCCGGTGATCCGGTTGCCATCGCGAACGCCTCTCTTCAGGCCACGGCCATGGCGACGCAGACGGCCATGAGTATGGGTCGCAACTTTCTCAGCAGCCTGGGAATTGTCAGTCCGGCCGCTAATCCGTCGACCAGCGTGCGCGGAAACCGGATCAATGGTGCGCAAGCGATCGAGTACGTGATTCGCAGGGCGGGAACGCAGATCGGCGTTCCCTACTCGTGGGGTGGCGGAAGCCTCACCGGTCCCAGCCGCGGCGTCGACCAGGGGGCCGGCACTGTGGGCTTTGACTGTTCAGGCCTGACCCGGTTCGCCTTCGCCGGCGTGGGAGTGCTGCTCCCGCGATGGTCCGGTGACCAGTACAACGCCGGTCGCAAGGTCCCACCCTCGCAAGCAAAGCGGGGCGATCTGCTGTTCTGGGGCCCGGGCGGGAGCCAGCACGAAGCCATCTATCTCGGCGGCGGGCAGATGCTCGAGGCGCAGCAGACCGGCGTGCCCATCAAGATCTCCCCGGTGCGGCTGTCAGGGATGACGCCCTACGTCGTTCGCATCATCGAAAGCTAAGCCTTCGCCGCAATCTGTCACCGCCTTCATCACTGCGCCGCAGCCGGCACTCGCTGCACCCACTCAGCCGGTCAGACAGTAACCGGTACCGCGCACCGTACGCAGATAGCGCGGCGAGCGTGGGTCCTCACCCAGCTTGCGCCGAAGATTGCCCACGTGCACCCCCAGCGTGGACCGGCCACCGTCGGAGGCATCCCCCCACAGGCTCAGCTGCAGTTGACGACACGTCACCGGTTCACCCGGACTCTCCGCCAGCGTGCACAAGATCTCGAACTCCGTGCGGGTAAGTGACAGTGCCTCGCCGCGCAGAGACACCCGGCGTGCGGCCACATCGATACGGAGATCCCCGAATGCACGGCGATGCATCTCGTCGCCGTAGTCGCCGCCACGTGGTTCGCCGCCGACACCGCAGCGCCTCAGCGCCAGCCGAATTCGCACGTTCAGCGCCTCGATGTCGCCCCCGCAGACGGCCGCGGTACTCACGAGCAGCGGCGTAATATCGCCGTCGCTGAGAGCGACCACGCCGACCTGCGTCTCCTGACGGATGCGGTCAAGCAGGGCCGTGCCCAGCCCCTGAGTGCCGACGCACACCACGACCACATCGGGATCGCCCTCGTGCAGACCTATGCTCGCGGCACGGGGCGAGTACGCCACCTCCACCGCGAAATCGTCGGCACGAAGGTGTCGCGCTACGGTGGCCGCATAGATGCGTCGAGGCTCAACGAGGAGCACGCGGATGCGGCCGGCGGCCGCCGCTGGCGGTACGGAACCGGCGACAACACGGTGCGACTCGATCGTCGTGGCATCCTCCTAGCCGTTCACGAAAACTCGAGCACGCCCATGCATCCTGCGCCGCCCTCGCGAGATAGTCTACCTCAATCTACGTAGTTACTACGTAGATGACGCGCCGATCGGGACATTTAGCGCCGGCTCGCGTCATCAACGGCCTTCGGCGTTGATCCCAGCCGTCCTCGCTGATCCAGGCGGTACAGCGCAACCGCCGACAGCAAGCCTTTGCACTGGTCATCTACGGTTTGACTCCGTAGATGATCTACGGTGTGGACGCAGGCGTCAGGCGGTCAGCGAAGACTTTGCTGGGTGGGCCGATACCCGACCGTCGAAGGGTTCTCGTCCGTCGATCTGCGCATTGGCCGACCCGAACCCGGATCAGAGCTAGGGGCACCTAGTGGTGACAGAGCACCTGGATGAATGCCGGTGTGGCGAGCATCGTGGCGATGGCGGCAACCAGGACAGCGCGATGACGCCACTGCACGTGCCGACGCGTCGGGGTGACCAGTCGCTCGGCGCGGGTGATGACCGCCGTTGCCGCCGCGGCCAGACCTTCGGCCACCGGAGGTCGGTGACCGGCCAGCGCGAGCAACCCCGCCAGTAGAGGACGAGTGCCGACGCGACGAGCGGCGGTATCGTCGGCGCACATCTCCAGCAGTTCCGCCACAGCCTGATGCGCGCAGGCGAACAAGGGCAGGTGAGGAAGGGTGGCTGCGAGGGCACGCAGCACCATGAGGATGTGGTGATGATGCCCTGTTAGGTGAGCATCCTCGTGGGCCAGAACCGCTTTCAGTTGCGCTCGGTTCAACGATTTCACGGCCGCCGAGGTCACGACGATGGCATGGGGGCGGCCGATGACACAGTAAGCGGCGGGAAGGTCCGCCTCGACGACAACGACGTGGGGATGGTCGGTGGGCCGACCGACGATCCGCGCGGCGTGTGCGTGCTCGTGACTTCGAGTGCGAAGCCTGGCCAGGCAGCGTCCCAGTCGCAGCGCCACAACCGCCGAGGTCAATAGCCCCCGCCGATGAGCGCAATAGAGCCGAGGCGTCCCGCCAGCGGGGTGTGATCGGAGAACCCGAACAGTTCCAGGCAGAGGGTCACGACCGAGCCGTCGAGGATGCTGTTTGACGTCGCGTCGACCGCGAGTACCACTGCCGCCAGCCATGCCGCAAGCACGGCGGCCACCGTGGCCAGCCAGGCGGCCACACCCATGGACGGGCTGACCCCGCCACCAGTAAGGCGCCGCAGTACCGGTGGAGCAAGCCACGCCAACACCGCGCCGTAGAGCACCAGCCACAGAGCCGTCGTCATGATCGCCGCCCCTTACGCAGCGCCGCCTTGAGTTGCGTTGATTGCTCTGTACTCATCTGCTCGACAAAGAATGCCAGCACGGTGTTGGTGTCGCCGCCGGAGTCAAAGGCAGCTTTCATCAGCCGCGCTGACCGCTCCTCACGACTCATCGCCGCCCGGTACATATAGGCCTTGCCGTTTCGCTGCCGTTTGAGCCACCGCTTGCGATACAGGTTGTCCATGGTCGACAACACGGTGGTGTACGCGATGGGCCGCTGCTCAGACAGGTCCTCGAACACGTCGCGCACGGTGACCGGTTCCTGGTGATCCCACACCCAGTCCATGACCACCGCTTCGAGATCGCCGAATCCTCGCTGTTCCATCCGCCGCAACTCCTGCTCGCTCTGACGAGGTGGCCGATGCGCACAGCGCGGCACCCTGCAGCGTCCTAATCTAGCCGCCGACAGCCCATATGCCGGGGACCTCGCCGTGATGCGCAACCGATCGCGCCCCGGCGCGCGCCATTGAATCGGATCCAAGGCACCGGCACCTCGGGCCAACAGCAGATTTTGCCGGCCGGTCAGGTGTTACCGAGTTGAGACTGTGACAGGCGTTTCTCCTGATGCTGCAGTGATGTACGTTCCAAATACATACTAAGAAACTACGTAGTTACAGCGCTCATAGGCCGTTGCACATGACACCTCGGCGCACTGCCCCGTCCGACTCGCGGCCACCCGGCAGCCGCCCCACTCAGGAGAATTGATGCGGCGCCTCACTTCACTTCTCACCACCGGGGTGATTTTTGCGGTGCTGGTGCTTCACACCTCCGGCATCGCAATGGCCGGCCACGGAAGCGAACCTGATGGTGACAGCGAAACGGTCGCAGGACTTGTCGCCGCCGTCGCCGAAGCCAACCAGCAAGTCGCCGATATCGGCGCGGACATCCAACACCAGCAGGAGAGCGTCAATCGGGCCCTGGTTGAGCTTGCCACCGCCCGCGAGGCGGTCACCGAGGCGCACCGCACACTCGCCGACAGCGAGAAAGCACTCGCCGACAGCCAAACCGCCATCGACGCCACGCAGCAGCGTTTCGACGAGTTCGCCGCCTCGACCTACATGAACGGTCCCTCCCGCTCACTGCCGCTGGCAAGCAGCCCTGAAGACATCCTCTCGGCAGCCTCGACGCAGCAGACCCATCTCCTTGCCTTCGGAAGGGTCAAAGACGATCTCCGCCGAAGCCAGACCGAACGCGCCAACCGACTCTCAGCCGCCAAGCAAGCCCGCCTGGACGCCGACGCCGCAGCGGCCGAAGCGCAACGGCGACAGGACGCCGCAGTCACCGAACTCGTTGCCGCGCAACGCGCATTCACCGATCAACAGTCCGACCTCACCCGGTTGGCCGCCGAACGCGACTCCGCACAAACCCGACTGACTACTGCCCGACCGGTAGCAGCTACCGCACACCAGCCCACGGCCGCGCAACCCGGCGCCGCAGTGCCGCCGAGCGGCCAATGGGACCGCTCCAGTCCGGCACCGGCCGACAGCTCGCGCGCCGGCCAGTGGGACACCACGCTGCCGATGGTGCCCAGCGCCAATGTGGCCGGCGACCCGATAGCCATCATCAACGCCGTCCTCAAAATCATGGCGACCTCGCTGCAACTCACCGCCGACATGGGCCGAAACTTCCTCGTCAAACTCGGCATCCTCTCCCCCGCGACCGCCGCCGCAGATCCCGGCATCACCAACGGACGCATTCCCCGCCTGTACGGCCGTCAAGCCTCTGAATTCGTGATCCGACGAGCCATGTCGCAACTCGGCGTTCCCTACTCCTGGGGCGGCGGCAACGCCAACGGGCCCTCTCGGGGAATCGATCAGGGAGCCAACACCGTCGGCTTCGACTGCTCTGGCCTCATGCTCTACGCCTTCGCAGGCGTGGGCATCAAACTCGACCACTACTCCGGGTCTCAGTACAACGCCGGCCGCAAAGTGCCGTCATCGCAGATGCAGCGCGGCGATCTCATCTTCTACGGCCCCAACGCCAGCCAGCACGAAGCCATGTACCTCGGCGACGGCATGATGCTCGAAGCCCCCTACACCGGGTCAGTAGTCAAAATCTCACCCGTACGCAGCTCCGGGATGACGCCCTACGTCACGCGCTTGATCGAATACTGACACCTCGCGGCGAGCGCTACCTCGGCCGCGTCGCAGACCAGTCAGTCCGCTCCGGTGTGGCCGCTGCGAACAGGCTCCTCCAGTACCTCACGCCGCCCGCTGCGGCACGGCCGCCCAGAAGCGTGAAACAGGGCCGTCGCGCCCGCGATGGCGGCGGCCCACAGCACGACAATGACGGCGCACAGGATCAGCCACGTTTGCCATCCGAGACTGTTCGGGCAGACGTCCATCAGCAAGCGCATGTCAGGCCCTCCTCCACAGTGAGCATCCCCCAGCCGCAGGACGCAATCGGTATGAGTCTCGTAAAGATCTGCTGAAGATCGCTCCGCTCCGGCAGTCGTGCGCCGCCGCGGCCGCGTCAGCGGGCACGGTATGAGACATGGGGCACCACCCGGGTACATCACCTGAGCAGGCGAAGGGATACCGCGTCCTGGTCGTCTGACGACGAACTTCCCCTGGCCGAAGTGGTGGCCAGCTATTTAGAACGCGAGCAGTTCGAGGCGGTCGTGGCCGGCGTCGATGGTCACATCAGCGTCGTTGTGGGCCGCGTCGCTGCTCGCAGCGCTCGGCGATGACTGAGAGTCTGTTGTCGCATTCGAACAGGCAGTGATGAACAGGGCCGACGCCGCCAACGCCGCAAACCCAGTTCCACATCGCTTGTGCTGCATCGCGCATCCTTGTCCATACAACTTCGTGACACCAGGCCACGCGGGAGGCGCTCTCGCCGCCTCGGTCCAGCCTCAAGATTCCGAGTATGGGTCGGTTCGTGTCCCGATGAAGACTTGATGAAGAATCCTCACTGTCCTGTCGGTACGCGCAGCCCTGCCCAGGGCGTCATACCAGCGTCGCGCCGTTGCCCTGTGCCGCCCATCTACTATTGCACTACGTAGATAGTCCGCGACCGGAAGGTTTCACCGTTCAGCTCCGCAGATTCGTTGCCGCAATTCTGACCGGAGCCCTCGTCGCGGCGTGTTCGTCGAACGCCCCCGACAGTGCGCCGCCCGCGATAGTGCCGGGCATGGTGCACATCCACGGTCTCGGCATCAACCCGTCCGACGAAACCCTCTATGTAGCTACTCATTACGGGCCTCTACACAGTAGAGCCCCATCGGGCGCCACAACGAGTCGGCGGTCTCGCCCAGGACTTCATGGGCTTCACCATCGCCGGGCCTGACGAATTCTTGGCCAGCGGTCACCCTGATCCGGCACCGTCAACAACTGCCACACCTGGGCCTGATCAAGAGCAGCGACGCCGGCCAATCCTGGGAATCCCTGTCGCTGCACGGCAGCGCCGATTTTCACGCACTCGAGTACCGCCACAGCCGGGTCTACGGTCACGACAGCCAGTCGGGCGCTGTGGTGGTCAGCCTCGATGAGCAGTCCTGGCAGCGGCGAGCAGAAATCCCCGCCTCTGACCTAGCAGTATCACCCGCGGACGCCGACGAGATCCTCGCGACCACACGCCAAGGGCTCCTCCGAAGCACAGACGGCGCAATGACGTTCGACGCAGTCAGTGGTGCCCGGTTATGCAGCTGAGGTATCCGTCGCACTTCTGGTGACGTTGGCCCCTTGACAGATTGATACCCCATAGGGGTATATTGCTTCTTATACCCCTATGGGGTACCACCGAGGAGGAGTCATGGAAGCGGCGACACCCGGGTATGCAGCCTCGAAGGACGCACATCTCAAGCGACTGCGCAGAATTGAGGGGCAGGTCCGCGGCCTTGCACGCATGGTCGACGAGGACGCCTACTGCATTGACGTGCTCACCCAGATATCGGCGGCAACCAAAGCGTTGGAGTCGGTGGCGTTGTCGCTTCTCGACGAACATCTGTCCCATTGCGTCCGTGACGCAGTCCACCAGGGCGGCGACATCGCCGAGCAGAAGATCGATGAAGCCTCGGCAGCAATCGCGCGTCTCGTCCGTTCCTGAGCACACATCCGAAACCGCCCATCCCGCAAGCGAAAGTGGCCAGAAATGACCCGACAGCTCACCACCACCCTGCCCCTGGTCCCGTCCACCTCCTCGGGCTGCAGTTGCTGCGCACCGAGGTCACACCCACCAGCATCGGTCAAGGAGAACGCCATGAGCACGACCACAACCACCAAGTCCTACGCCGTGACCGGCATGACCTGCAGCCATTGCGTCGCCGCGGTGAGCGCAGAACTCGGCGCACTCGCCGGTGTCACCGACGTTCATGTCGATCTGGTTACCGGAGGCATCTCCACCGTGACGGTTTCCAGCGACACACCACTGACCACGGAGCAGATCACCTCCGCACTCGATGAGGCCGGCGACTACCGCCTATCCACCGATCAACCTCGCTAGCGCTCGACTTCGCGCGAACCCGAACCAAAGGACAGAGCATGAGCCTGCCGAATCACGTCGTCGGTGTCGATCAACCCCACAGCATCGAGCTGTCGATCGGCGGGATGACCTGTGCATCGTGTGCAGCCCGGATCGAAAAGAAACTGAACAGGATCGATGGGGTCGAGGCCAGCGTCAACTATGCGACCGAAAAGGCCAAGGTGGCCTACCCCAACTCCGTCGATCCAGCAGTGTTGATCGCCGCGGTGGAAGCGACCGGCTACACCGCAACCGCCCCCGCCGCGCCGAACGACGCGGCCCCGACCGATTCCGGCCCGGACGCAGGCGAAGCCGACTCCTTGCGGAGCCGATTGCTGATCTCCCTGATTCTGACGGTGCCCGTGATCGCGATGTCGATGATCCCCGCACTGCAATTCACCAACTGGCAATGGCTCGCGCTGACCTTGGCGTCTCCCGTCGTGGTGTGGGGTGCATTGCCATTCCACCGCGCAGCCTGGGCCAACGCCCGCCACCGCGCCGCCACGATGGACACCCTGATCTCACTGGGCGTCGGTGCGGCGTACCTGTGGTCACTGTGGGCGCTGTTCATCGGACACGCCGGCATGCCGGGGATGAGGATGGCCTTCAGTCTGCTACCCGACGCGGGTTCCGAGACCGAGCACATCTACCTCGAAGTCGCCGCCGCGGTGACGGTGTTCATTCTGGCCGGCCGCTACTTCGAGGCGCGCGCCAAGACACGATCCGGTGCCGCGCTGCGGGCCCTGCTCGACATGGGCGCCAAAGACGTCGCCGTCGTGCGCAACGGTACCGAAATCCGCATTCCAACAGCAGAACTTAGCGTCGGAGACGTATTCGTGGTGCGACCGGGTGAGAAGATCGCCACCGACGGGGTCGTGACCGACGGCTCGTCGGCAGTCGACGCATCGATGCTCACCGGGGAATCCGTGCCCGTCGAGGTCCGTCCCGGCGACCACGTCACCGGTGCCACCGTCAACGCCGGTGGGCGACTGCTCGTCCGCGCCAGCCGAATCGGCGCCGACACCCAACTCGCGCAGATGGCGCGCCTGGTCGAAGACGCCCAGAACGGCAAGGCATCAGTACAGCGCCTGGCCGACCGGGTCTCGGCGGTCTTCGTACCCATCGTCCTGGCGCTGTCGGTCGCAACGCTGGCGGCCTGGCTGCTCACCGGCCATTCAGCGACAGTCGCATTCACCGCGGCAGTCGCTGTCCTGATCATCGCCTGCCCCTGCGCGCTCGGCCTGGCCACCCCCACCGCCCTCATGGTCGGCACCGGCCGCGGCGCCCAACTGGGCATCCTGATCAAGGGACCGCAGGTGCTCGAGTCCACCCGCCGAGTCGACACCATCGTGCTCGACAAGACCGGAACCGTCACCACCGGCCGCATGAGTCTCGTGGGGGTGCATCCCGGCGCAGGCCAGAACTCCGATGAGCTCCTCGAGTTCGCCGGAGCCTTGGAGAGCGCGTCTCAACACCCCATCGCGGAAGCGATCGCCGCCTCAGCAGCCGCCGGCGGCACGCTGCCAGCGGTCGAAGACTTCTCCAACCACAACGGCTACGGCGTCAGCGGCGTCGTCGCCGGCCATGCGGTCCTGGTTGGACGACTCAGCTGGCTTACCGACGACTGGTCGCTGACAGCCCCCGACGACCTCACCTCCGCCGCCGAACACGCTCAGTCCCAGGGCCACACCCCGGTATGGGTGGCCTGGGACGGGGCGGTGCGCGGCGTCATCGTCGTCGCCGACACGGTGAAGGGCACCTCCGCGGACGCCATCGGCCAGTTCCGCAAGCTCGGTCTGCGTCCGTTTCTGCTGACCGGCGACAATCGGCGCGCCGCCCTCGCCGTCGCCGCAGAGGTCGGCATCGACCCCGACGACGTGATCGCCGAAGTCCTCCCTGCCGACAAAGTCGACACCATCAAAAGCCTGCAAGCGCAGGGGCGAACCGTCGCCATGGTCGGCGACGGCGTCAACGATGCCGCCGCACTGGTACAGGCCGATCTGGGCCTGGCGATGGGCACCGGATCCGACGTCGCCATCGAGGCATCCGACCTGACACTGGTACGTGGTGATCTGCGCGCAGCCGCCGACGCCATTCGATTGGCCCGGTCAACCCTGAGGACCATCAAGGGAAACCTGTTCTGGGCCTTCGCCTACAACGTCGCCGCACTTCCCTTAGCGGCACTGGGCCTACTCAATCCGCTGATCGCCGGCGCCGCAATGGCCTTCAGCTCGGTCTTCGTGGTCAGCAACAGCCTGCGGCTTCGCCGGTTCACCAGCAGCGCATCCCCTGGGCAGACGGAAGACGTCCACCTTGCGACAGTGCCGCCAGGGGGCGACGAGTACCGCAGTGCCCACACCGCACCATAACCCCAGGCTGGGTACCTCACGCTTTAGCGAATACGCCCGCGGCGCGGAACTCCCCCGCCGCGGGCTTGGCGCTGGCGTCAGTTATCGGCGCACAGCCTCGCGCAGTATCGCCAATCGTTCGCGGTACTGCGTTTCGTCGATCTCGCCACTGGCGAATCTCGCCGCTAGCAGTTGTTCGGCTGTGGGCGCGTCACCGCGTGGCGCTTGTGAGCTGCCCGTGGTGTATCTGATCAGAGCGACGATACCGACGATGATCAAGCCCCAGAACAGCACCATCCCGACGCCCATCCCCGCGTATCCCCACCAACCCATGTCGTGGTCGTACCAAAACATCATGACCGTTCCTCCTCTTGATGTATCCGTGGCCGATTGGCCACAGTCTTACGGTTTGCGTCTCGTCCCGACAGAGTCAAGAGCACTGCGCTTCAAGGTCTTTGGGCCTCATTGCCGCTGACCGTCGAAGGGCGCGGCACCGGGCTAGGGCGAGTAGTTCAGGCTCGTCATCATGCCGGCTTCCTGGTGATAGGTGTTGTGGCAGTGCATCATCCAGACGCCCGGGTTGTCGGCGGCGAGCGCCACCGTCAGCTCCTGCATCGGCAGAACTATGACGGTGTCCTTGCGTGGGCCCGGAGTCCCGTCCGGCTTGATCACTTGAAAGGTGTGGCCGTGCAGGTGCATGGGATGCCACATCATGGTGGTATTGGTGAAGGTCAACGTCGCCTTCTGGCCTTGCCTTACAGTCAGTGGGACGGTGTCTTCGAACGGTCTGCCGTTGATCGTCCAGTCGTAGGACGCCATGGAACCGGAAAGCCGGGCCGACAGAGCGACATCGGCCCTGGTGACATCCAAGACCGCCTCGGGCGCGGCGGTGAACACGCCGACGGTGCCGACCCGGCGCTGCAGTTCGGGTGGCATGAACGTCGGATCGGGTGCGGCACCGGCGCCGGTGGACAGTAGGGCTCGCGCGAGCGCGTTCTTCCCTTCGGCCGAGGCGACGAAGGGGAACACGCCGTCACCGGTGGTGATGAGCACGTCATAGCGCTCACCCATGCCAATCAGCAGCGCGTCCACCTCGGTCGTCACCACAGGGAAACCGTCGGTATGGGTGACAGTCATCCGGTGCCCGGCCAGCGCGACCCGAAAAGCGGTATCGGATGCCGCGTTGACGATCCGCATCCTTATCCGCTGCCCAGGGCGAGCGGTGAAAGTGGTCGGTGCCGCCGCAATGCGACCGTTCGCCAGGTAGAAGGGGTAGCTGACGTCACCCGCGTCGCCCCCGAGAAGTGCGCTCGCGCCAACGCCTCCGACACCGGGAACCCCTGGCATTCCTGGTGTTCCGCTCATGCCGGGCATACCGGGCATGCCACCCGAGTGGCCGCCGGCTCCCGAGACGGGACGCAGCCCCTCGTAGAGCTGCCGCGGGCTGGAACCGATTCCGTCGGTCCAGTCATCGAGCACCACGATCCACTCGGCGTCGTAGCGTCCCGGCTCGGCCGGATCGTCGATGATGACCGGCGCGTAGAGCCCGTAGTCGGCGTCGAGGCCGGTGTGCGGGTGCGCCCAGTAGGTACCGGGATGAGGCGCGGAAAACCGGTAGGTGAAGTTCGATGACGGGTCGATGTTCGGGGTCGCCGGCGTTGCGCCATCCATGTCGTTGCGCAGCGCGATGCCATGCCAGTGCAGCGAAGACGGGTGGTCCAGACCGTTGGTGACGCTGATCGCCAGTTCGTCGCCGACGTTGGCGCGGATCAACGGTCCGGGAACGCTGTTGTTGTACGCCAATGTGCGGGCGACGGGTCCGCCCAGGTCGATGTCCGCCGGCCCAGGTGTCAACGCCGCGGTGACGGTGCGCCCGGTGTGGGGCCGCGCGGCTTCAGCGACCGCGATCGGATCCGTAGCCGGGTTGACATTTGTAGGCTTTCCGCACGCGGCCATGGCGGCGGTACTGGCGGCGAGGGTGGCCGCCAGGAACGTGCGTCGTGTCAATATCGTCGTGCCGACGCTCCCACCGTTCATCGCCAATGCGGGGGTTTCGTCGTTGCGACGCAATCATCAATGGTGAGGCCGGGTACCTGTGCGTCGCGCTGAATTTCGATGTCCTCCCGACGCTGCGGTCTGTTCGCCCCGAGTAGCGCCGCCAGCGCGGCGATCACAGCTCCCCAAAACGCAAGGAGCATCACGATGGCCAGCAGGCAGCCGCCCCAAGCCCAGTGGGCGCCGGCTTCGTTCCACCACGTCATCGGGTCGTCTCCTTCTTCGCATTCCACACTCATGCCGCCGAGTAGCGAATCGACGATGGTTTTATGAAGATTCACTCAAGACTTGGGTCGCGGGTTCCTGAATCTTTTCGGGGCGGCACGATGAAGACATGGACAAGCCTGCGGTCACCCCTTCGGCGGGATATCGAGCATTGGTGGTCGACGACGAGGTGCCGCTGGCCGAAGTCGTGGCGAGCTACCTCAGACGCGAGCAGTTTGACGTCAGCCTCGCCCACAGCGGAGCCGACGCCTTGGCCCAGGCCCGTGAGATCGACCCGGACGTGGTCATCTTGGACCTCGCGTTGCCGGGCATCGACGGCGTGGAGGTATGCCGCCAACTTCGCACGTTCTCCGATGCCTACGTGGTGATGCTGACCGCACGCGATACCGAAATGGACACCATCGTGGGCCTGTCGGTCGGTGCCGACGACTATGTCACCAAACCTTTCAGTCCCCGCGAACTGGTCGCGCGGATCCGCGCAATGTTGCGCCGGCCTCGCACCGTCGCAGCGCCGACCAGTGCTGCGGCCGCGGCCGACGAACCCCCGCCGCGGGCCTTCGGGCCGTTGTCCATCGACGTAGCGGGCCGACAGGTATTCATCGACGACGAACCAGTTCTGCTCACCCGCACCGAGTTCGACATTTTAGCGGCGTTGTCGTCGCGGCCGGCCGTGGTCTTCAGCCGCCGCCAACTCCTCGAGGCCGTCTGGGGAGACTCCTGGGGCGGCAACGAACATCTCGTCGACGTCCACATTGGACATCTGCGCCGCAAATTGTCGGATGACCCCGCCGACCCGCGCTATGTGATCACGGTCCGCGGAGTCGGATACCGAATGGGAAGCGGCCAATGAGGACAGACACGAGCATTCAACCCAGGTCGCGGCGCAGTCCTGGAGTCGGGGCGCGACTCCTGCTGGCGCAAGCCTTGGTGCTCCTCGCCGGCGGCGCAACCACCGGGGTCGTCGCCGTCATCGTCGGTCCGCCGCTGTTTCGGGAACACCTGAACCGCGCCGGACTTCCTCACTCATCCAATGAACAGTTCCATGCCGAGGAGGCCTACCGGTACGCCACCGCAATCTCCGTCGCGGTGGCGATCGGCGTAGCCGCATTGACCGCGCTGGTTGTGACCTGGTATTTCAGCCGTCGCCTGCAGCGCTCTATCGCCGAGGTCGCATCGGCCGCCACTGCAGTCGCCGACGGCCGCTATGACATCCGTGTGTCGCCGCTGCGCTTGGGGGAGGATTTCGGGAACCTGTCCCGCGCGTTCAATCGGATGTCCGAACGGCTCGAATCGGTCGAGACCACCCGGCGCCAACTCTTCGGTGACCTCGCCCACGAGATTAGGACACCCGTCTCGGTACTCAAGGCCTACATCGAGGCCGTCGAGGACGGAGTGAAAACCCTTGACCCCGAGACGGTTGCCGTGCTCAACGATCAAGCCAGCCGGCTGGTGCGCTTCTCCGATGACTTCGCCGCGCTCGCTCAAGCCGAGGAAGGTCCCGGCGCGGTCACACCGCAGTGGATCGACCCCCAGGCCGCGATCGTCACCACCGTGTCTGCCGCAGTCGACCGATACGCGGAGAAGGACGTCGCGCTGACCTTCGATGCCGCGAACCCGCTGCCCGAGGTGTGGGTAGACCCTCTGCGCCTGGCACAGGTGATCGGGAACCTTCTCGACAACGCTCTGCGCCACACCCCCGCGCGAGGCCGCGTCGAGGTCGACGCGGCGGCAAAGCCCGGCGCAGTAATCATCACGGTGCGCGACAATGGTGATGGCATCGCTGCCGAGCACCTCCCGCACGTGTTCGAACGCTTCTACCGCGCCGATGTGGCCCGCGATCGAAGCCACGGCGGCGCGGGGATCGGGTTGGCCATCGCCAAAGCACTCACCGAAGCCCACAGCGGCCGCATCACGGCGGCCAGCCGCGGACCAGGCCTGGGCAGTACCTTCACCATCGAGCTACCCGCACGCACGGACCGCCGTGACGACTAATGGAACTCGACAGCGTTGTCATGCAATATGACTCGCGCGACACGCTGCCATGACCTGACTTCTACAACGAGGCCAGGATCTTGTTCATGGTGTCGATTTCCTGCTGCTGGCTGGTGACGATCGAGCGTGCCAACGCGACCGTTTCGGGGAACTGGCCGTCCTTGATCTCTTTCTGCGCCATGGTAATTGCACCCTCGTGATGCTTGACCATCTGCGTCAGGTACAACTTGGAGGCTTCCACCCCCTGGGCGTTTTGCAAGGCGGCCATGTCCGCCTCGGACATCATGCCCTCCATCCCCGGCATATCACCCATACCGGGCATGCCCGGCATTCCAGGCATCATCGACTGAGTCGGCGTACCGGATTCGCTGGGCGCGGCACTGGCGCTGGGCATCCCACTGTGACCGGGCATGTCGTCCATCCCGGGCATCATCGGCATCGTGGACATGCCCCACTGCGTGAGCCAGGCCTGCATCTGTTCGATCTCGGGAGCCTGAGCAGCCTTGATCTGCTTGGCCAGGTCCACCACTCGCGGGTCGATTCCCTGCTTACCCAATAGCATGTCGCTCATCTCGATGGCCTGTTGGTGATGCGGGATCATGTGCTGGGTGAACATGGCATCAGCCTGATTGTGGGCTTCGGTGGCCAATGTCGACGAAGGCGCCGACACCGACGACGACGAAGCTCCCTGCATAGTGCTGGTATTACTACAGGCACCAACGGTGACCAGCGCCGCCAAGGTGGCCGCACCGACGGCCAGCGTCTTCCTCTTCATCACAACAAGTCCCTTCCCGGGTTTCACGGTCGATGCGGCTGCAGCGCGCCCAGTTGACGCGCGGGTATCCCGACCTGTCTTCGAGCATTCGCGCCGCCGGTATGGCCCGACTAGTCGTTCTATGAAGATTCGATAAAGAACGGCAACCGCCCTTGGCGTCGGGAGGTCCGCGGCGCAGCCTTGGCTGTGTTCGCCCCACAGGACCATCGAGAGGACCGGCATGACCATCGCACTGTCGACAGCGCTGCAGACGTCGTTCGCCGACGCTGTCGCTCGCACC
This sequence comes from Mycolicibacterium hippocampi, assembly GCF_010723735.1. GTDB lineage: Bacteria > Actinomycetota > Actinomycetes > Mycobacteriales > Mycobacteriaceae > Mycobacterium > Mycobacterium hippocampi. Next base: position 83,096 of record NZ_BLLB01000001.1, read on the forward strand.
CGAGCCGCCCTGACAGAGCAGGGTTTTGGCGTCCTGACCGAGATCGATATGAAGGCGACGCTCAAGGCGAAGCTGGGCGAGGACATGGAGGAGTACCTCATTCTGGGCGCCTGCAACCCACCATTGGCTCACCGGGCAGTGAATGTGGACCGTCAAATCGGCCTGCTGCTGCCCTGCAACGTCGTTGTCCGAGCCGACCGTGCAGACGACACCTCCGTCATCGTCGAGGCGATGAACCCGCAGATACTGGTCGAGGTGACCGGAGAGCCGGCTTTGCGTGACGTCGCCGACGAAGTGACGCGAAAGATGCAGGCCGCCATCGACTCACTTCAGACTGCGGCCGCACCCGCCTAGTCCCTCAAACACAGAACAGCGACGGCACGCGGAGCGTTACGACTTGGCGCCCGCCTCCGCTGACGCCGGTACGGGAAGCTTCAATCTCTTCAGCATCAACGCATTGACGGCCACGATGAAGCTGGAACCTGACATCGAGAGGGCAGCGATCTCGGGCCGCAGCACCAAGCCGAGCGAAGGTACGAAAACCCCAGCCGCGATGGGCAATGCGATCACGTTGTAGCCGACCGCCCATCCAAGGTTCTGCCGCATCTTTCGTAGCGTGCCCCGTCCAATCCGCAGCGCGATCGCGACGTCGAGCGGGTCTGATCGCATCAACACCAGATCTGCGGTTTCGATGGCGACGTCGGTGCCTGCACCGATCGCCACGCCGAGATCAGCTTGGGCGAGCGCCGGTGCGTCGTTGACGCCGTCGCCGACCATGGCGACCTTCTTGCGCTGTCGTTGCAATTCAGCGATCTTGGCTGCCTTATCACCTGGCAGCACCTCGGCGATGACCGTGTCGATTCCCAGTTGCGCGGCGATGCGATCGGCAGTGGCCTGATTGTCGCCACTGAGCATGACCACCTCGACACCGAGGTCGTGCAGCGCGGACACCGCTTCGGCAGACGTCTCGCGCACAGCGTCCGCCAAGGCGATGACACCGACTCCCCGGCCGTCGACGCCCACCAAGACCGCCGTGCGTCCGCTGGCGGCGAGTTCGTCGCGGCGTTGCATCAACACGCCGAACTCGACGTCCTCCTCGACCATCAGCTTGCGATTGCCGACGGCAACGCGGCGCCCATCTACCGTCGCGACAGCTCCGTGACCGGGCACGTTACGGAAACCAGTCAGTGACGCCGAAGCGATCCCGTGCGCGGCCGCGTAACGCACGATCGCCCCCGCCAGCGGATGCTCGGACTCAGTTTCGACCGCAGCCACCATGGCGAGTACTTGATCCTCTGGAATGCCGTCGACGACGACGTCGGTCACTTCAGGCTCGCCCTTGGTCAACGTGCCGGTCTTGTCCATGACGACGGTATCGATGCGCGCCGACGTCTCCAGCGCGGTCGCATTCTTGAACAACACTCCCCGCTTGGCGCCCAACCCGGTGCCCACCATGATCGCGGTCGGAGTCGCGAGCCCCAACGCATCGGGGCAGGTGATCACCACGACGGTGATGGCGAACAGCAACGCGGTCTGGACACCGGCGCCGACCGCCCACCACACCAGGAAGGTGGCAGTGCCGCCGATCAGCGCCACCAGAACCAGCCAGAACGCTGCCCGGTCGGCGAACCGCTGCCCGGGGGCTTTGGAGTTCTGCGCTTCCTGAACCATCGCGACGATCTGTGCCAGCACCGTGTCGGAGCCGACCTTCGTTGCCACGACCCGCAACGTGCCGGTGGTGTTGATCGAGGCGCCAATCACCTTCGAGTCCGGCGCCTTTGACACCGGCAGGCTTTCCCCGGTGACCATCGACTCGTCGACGTCTGACGTTCCCTCGGCCACCGTGCCGTCGACGGGAATCTTGGCACCTGGGCGGATGAGCAGGAGGTCACCCACTGCCACCTCGGCGGTGGGAGTTTCCACCGGCTCACCGTCGCGCAGAACAACTGCCATCGGGGGCGCCAGCTCGAGCAGGGTGCGAATTGCATCGTTCGCGCCACCGCGAGCTCGCATCTCGAACCAGTGCCCCAACAGAACAAACGCCGTCAGCACCGAGGCGGCCTCATAGAACACCTCACCGCCGCCGGTCAGCGTCACCCCGAGGCTGTAGAGCCAGCCTGCGCCGACCGCCACGGCAACGAGCACCATCATGTCCAAGGTGCGGGCCCGTAGCGCTCGCCAGGCACCGTCGAAGAAGATCCACGCCGAGTAGAAGACGACCGGCAGGCTCAGCAACAGGGTGAACACGTCATCGCGAAGCCCGAACGGCGCAGGCACGGTGAACCCGAACATGTCGCGGCCCATCGGCGACCACAGCATGATCGGGATCGACAACGCGAGCGCTACTAGGAATCGGTTGCGCATATCGCGGACCATGTGATCCATCGACATGCCGGCGTGTCCGCCGCCGTGACCCATCGCTTCTTGCGGAGTTCGTGCCGGCGCGGCCTCATGCGCATGCACCTCCCCGGCTGTCGGCGACGGAGCCGACGTTGGCTGCTCGTGCAGGGTGGCCGATGGGTGGTGATGGGGCTCGGACATCGGATCGCAGACGTGATCTGGCACCGACCGCCCCGCGCAGTGGAAGCCGCAGTCACGTATCCACCCGGCCAGGTCAGCGACCGAGGTCGTCGCCGGGTCGTAAACAACTGTCGCCGTTTGATTTACCGCATTGGCTTCGACCGAAGTCACGCCCGGACGTCTAAGCAGAGTGGCCTCCACCACCGCCGTCGAACTTGCCCAGTTCAATCCGTGTACGTCGAGAATCGTCGACTTCGTCATGGCGTCTCTCGTTCAGTGTTACCAGAGCGGCTCCGATGCCCTGCGACCTGCGCTGTCCTCGCCATCCCCATCCCGCATCCTTAAGGCTAGTCATCTCAATCGCTCACCCTTCCGGTGATCGATAAGCCTGCAGTGCTGGTTCGACAAAGATTCGATGAAGATTGCGCGCAACACGCAACGAAAATTTCCTGTGGCCGAGACGAAAGCCAGCATGACGGCCCACATGGCCGCGCGGGCTAGGAGACTCAGGTGCGCTCGGCGAGGTTCAGATGTGCTGCCCGCCGTGCTTCACCACTACAGCGAAACTCGCCCCCAGCCGGAGGATGTCCCAAAGTAGCCAGCATCGCCGCCGGTGCCTGCGGTGTCGCCTCTCTGTCATGAGCCCCCACGCCATCGAGACTACGCACCCTGCCAGCCGCCGCAGCGTCGGGAAAGTTCGTAAACAACGTGTTGCGACACCGCCCGTTACGGCCACGTACCGCCGCCCAGCCTGCCCCCAGCCGACACACCAGCCACGCCCCTCCAGGTGAGGGCCAGACTCACCACGGCGTGGGCTGTTCGCCAAGCAGCGCTGCCTGCACTGCGGCGGATCCCAGCCGTGCCGCACCGCGTCGCGTTATGGCACCGATGGTTCGCGCCGCACGTCGCGACTGTCGAAGCGCCGCAACGCATAGCGGCCACCGGGGCGCATCCGCTCCATGTTGCCGCTCTGGCGGCCGACCTTATCTGGGATGACGCCAGCCTCGGCATGTGGCTTTCGGGGTTGTCAAGACGCCCGTCCCTCAGCCGGGAACAAGTCGCCACATGCCCCACCATGCGACGGGAGCAAGAGCGAGGACGGTCCACATTCCAGGGACGTAGGCAGTGATTCCGCTGGGGTTCAGCCAGGGAAAGACGGCGAAGTGAGCGAGTTCAGTCAGACCCATGGAGGCGAAGAATGTCCAGGCCAGGTAACGACCTAGGGGGTGGTTGCGGCGCATCAGGATGGGTGTCAGCAGCCAAGCGCCAACCGACACCGCGACGAGCAGCAGGACTGGCAGGGATGTCGCGGAGGGTTTGGAGGTTCCGGTAACCGTCGCCATAAACGCGAAGAACTCCATCTGCTTTTCTTCGACGCGGTGACGTAGGAAGAGGCTCAACGCAATCCAGAATGGCATTCGGACATCTGCCCAGTGCCCGCCGGCGGGGAAGAACAGCCACAGCAGGAGGCCGCCGGCAAATCCGGCGGTGAAGATCGTCATTGTCAGTAGGTCGAAGGCCCACCATCCCAGGCCCAGCGTCGCAGCGGTGATCCCCGTTGCGGCCGCGACAGCCCAGCGGGGTCGTTCCGGCAGGCGTTTGGTAAGCGGCGCCGTCGGTTTCATCTGTTGGTGAGGGCGGCGAGGTCGTCGGGAATGGGCATGGGTGTCATGAGGCCGGCCGTGACGCGGCCGGTGTTGCCGACGGGATAGCGGCCAGTCAGTGAGCCGGGGGCAGCGACGATGAGTCGCACGACTTGGCCGATGGCTTCGCGGCGGTCGTGCTGGCGTAGCGCCAACGCAAGCATCGCGGCGTGGTTGCAGGTGTGCAGCCACGGATCCGGTTGCGAGACAACGTGTGCGCGCTCCAGATGTCGCCACCTGGCCGCGGGGTCGGTCGCATACTTCGCAGCCGTCATCTCACCTCGATAGACCCGCCGAGCACGCTCACTAATCCTTGGCATTGAGCTGACTCCTGTCGCGCGGAGAAATGGTGGTGTTATCGGCGGTTGGTCTCTGTGGATGCGGTCGGGTCACCGGCCGGTGGAGGTCCGGCGGGAGCGCAGCAGTCACATCCGTGGTCGTTTGATGCAGCTTCTGCCGCGACCAATGGGAGGTTGAGTTTGGCGGCTGGCGACTGCGTCGACTGTGGGCCGCAGCAGGGGTCGTCGAGCGTGGGTGCCGGGCCTATGTCGATCGAGTGAGTTGTTGACCGCACGGCAATAGCCGACACGCCAGGCAGGGCGGTGATGCGGGCGGCGCGGATGGCGTTGAGGATGACGAAGACTTCTGCGGTTTCGTGGATCAGGACCACGGTGGCCAGGCCGAGGACACCGAATGCGGCCAGTGGTATCAGGACGGCGATGATGGCCAGCGAGAACGCGATGTTCTGCACCATGATTCGCCGGGCGCGCCGCGAGTGGGCCAGTACCTGGGGTAGGTGGCGAAGGTCTTCACCCATCAGGGCGACATCCGCGGTTTCGATGGCGACATCAGTACCCATGGCGCCCATGGCGATGCCGATGTCGGCGGTGGCTAGCGCAGGAGCGTCGTTGATGCCGTCGCCGACCATCGCGATCGGGCGACCTTGCGCAATGGTTCGCAGTAGAGCTGCTTTGTCCTCGGGAAGCAGCTCGGAGTGCACGTTCGTGATGCCGGCCTCGGCGGCCACTGCTTCGGCGGTGCGGGTGTTGTCACCGGTGAGCATCGCCACCGTGATCCCCAATCGCTTCAAGAGACTGACGGCCTCGGCGGCTTCGGGGCGAAGTTCATCGCGTACCGCGATGGCGGCGACTGGCACGTCGTCGCGGGCGAGTACCACCACGGTGGCGCCGGCGGCCTGCAGCCGCTCCACGTCGGCGGCGAGTGGCCCGGGGGGTACCCAGGTGGGTTTCCCGAGGCGCAGCCGGCGGCCGTCGAGGTCACCGTGCAGGCCGTGCCCGGGTATTGCGGTCACGTCGCTGGCGGTCGGTGCGTCCCCGGCGGCAGTCATGATCGCTTGGGCGAGTGGGTGTTCGCTGCGCGCCTCCAAGGCGGCTGCCCACCTCAGCGCCTCATCGGCGCTGAAGTCGTCGGTGGTGACGACGTCGATGACACGGGGCTTATTGCGGGTGAGCGTGCCGGTCTTGTCCAGGGCGACGACCTTGATACGGCCGAGCTCCTCGACTGCGGCGCCGCCCTTGATCAGGGCGCCGTGGCGGCTGGCGGCCCCGATGGCCGCGACCACGGTCAGCGGGACAGCGATCGCCAGCGCGCACGGTGAGGCGGCCACGAGCACCACCAACGCCCGCTCCAGCCACAGCATCGGGTCACCGAAAACCGCGCCCACTACGGCGATACCTACGGCCAATGCCATGATCGCCGGTACCAATGGTCGGGCGATCCGATCGGCCAGTCGTTGGCCGGCGCCCTTGCGTTCCTGGGCTTGCTCGACGATGTGCACGATCCGCGCCAGTGAGCTGTTGGCGGCCAGGGCGGTGACCTCGACCTCGATCGCTCCGCCGCCGTTGATGGCGCCGGCGAACACGTCGCTGCCGGGGCCGGCTTCGACGGGTACTGACTCGCCGGTGATCGCCGACAGGTCGAGGCTCGTCTGTCCGGATCGGATGGTGCCATCGGTGGCGGCGCGTTCACCGGGCCGGATCACCATGACGTCACCGACGACGAGATCACCAGGAGCAACGGTGATTTCACCGCCGTCCCGCAGTACCGAGGCCTTGGGCGGCACCAGGGACAATAGGGCGCGCAGCCCGCGGCGGGTGCGGCTCACCGCGTAGTGCTCCAGGCCTTCAGCGATCGAGAACAAGATGCCCAGTAGGGCGGCCTCGGCGAACTGGCCCAAGGCCACCGCACCGATCGCGGCGATCGTCATCAACGTGCCCACCCCGATGCGACCGTGCCGCAGATTGCGGATCGCATCTGGCACGAACGTGATCGCACCGGCGGCTACCGCAGCCAGCTCGACGGCGTGCGCGGCACCCTCGAAGCCGGCCCGCCCGACGAACCAGCCCGCGGTGAGCAGGACTGCAGCCAGCGTCGCGAACTGCAATTCGCGAACCTGCCACAGTTTTTCGGGACCCGCTTCGGGTTCGGCGGCACCCTGCGGCCCGCAGCATGCATCAGACACGATCGGGTTCCTTTCCAGCAGCCACCGTGTCAACGCCGCCGAGCACCAAGTCGGTCAACTGGCGCCCGCGCTCGGTCAGCTGGTACATCACCAACTTGCCCTGACGCCGCGAGGACACCAGCGAAGCGTTCTTGAGTTGGCGCAGATGGTGCGACACCAAGCCCTGAGGCAGTCCCACCACCCACGCCATATCGCACACGCACAACTCGTCACCGGCCGAAAGCGCGGCCGCGATGGACAACCGGGTCGCATCGCTCAGGCCGCGCGCCGCAGCGGCGGCGGCTTGGATGGTGGCACTGTCGGGCACCGTAGCCCGGATGGACTCCGCGTGCGGCAGGTCCAAACAGAGAAGATCGCAGGCATCTACCGGCTCCGTCATACCCACATACTAACGTATGTTTATATGAATTCGACGGGGTCGGGGCAATCCTGACCGACACCGGGTTTAGTCGGAGGATCTGCGGCGCCACCGCGCGACGTCCGGTTGCCGCCCGTGGGCCAGCCATCAGCAGCGATTCTTCGAGAGCGGGTCGGAGATCGACGTCTGAGTGGCGCCGGTCGGCGTTGTGGTGGCCTCCGACGCACACCCGCCGCGTCGAGTGAACGGGTAGATCATCTGGCGCAGATAACTGTTGGGGTAATCAGGCTTGGCGGCCATACCCAGCTGACTGGAGTCGAATCGCCTTGCGGGATCATAGGAAAAGGTCCGCATGAGGTGATCCCACAGCAAGGTGAACAGCCCGAAGTTGACGTCGCCGATGCCGGCCCACTTCAGGTGGTGGAATCGGTGGCCCTCGTTGAGGGCCAGGACGTACTTGGCAGGGCCGATGCGGTACTCGGCGTTGGAGTGTTGCAGCAGCAGTTGAATAGCGACGGCCAGGGCGAGGGCTGATGCGACATCGACGGGCAGCCCGATCAGGATCAGAGGTGCGACGCCGGCGGCCATCTCCACGGTTTGGTGCAGCGGGTGTTTCATCAGGCCGTTGAGGCCGTAGAAGCGGGTGACGCTGTGGTGCACCGCGTGGAAGCGCCACAGCACGCCGACCTTGTGGCTGGCCAGATGTACCACGGTAATGCCGAAGTCGGCGACCAGGATCGCGGCGAGGACTTGCGTGACGAATGGCCAACTGTGTGGCCACAACTGGGGCGCGGGGACGATGGCGGCGAGCAGCGGGATCGCGGCGACGCTGGCCAGAATGAGGGTTTCGTTGACTGCGACGTGGATGCGGTCGCGCATGCCATCGGCGCGATCGTGGTTCCACTCTGAGTCGTACGGGATGATTCGCTCCACCAGGAGCGCGGTTGCGATTGCGACTGCCAGAATCGCGAGCAGCCAATATTTTGGGGCGCCAGCGGCGGCTACGGCGATGCCTGCGCCGTTGAGTCCGACCAGCATGAACGGCACGTAGCCGTAGCGGGCCACTGCCTGGAGCGCGGTGGTGGACGGCGAAGCCGCACGGGAAGTTGTACGCATGCCTTGATCGTCGCGGTAGCCACCGGGCCAGGGCTTGAATGATTCGGCTAGCTGCTGGGGTCGAGGTCCCAGGACACGTGGCGACTCAGCACCGAGGGCGGCAGGCCGAACATCTCGCGGGTGGTGCGAGTGAGGTGGGCGCTGTCGGCGAAGCCTGCACCGTGCGCGGCGCCAGTCAAGTCGTCCCCGCCCTGGACCAGAGTGATCGCAATCCGCAGCCGTGACCACAACACATAACGCCGAAGCGGGATTCCAACCTGCTCGGTGAACAGGTGAGTGAAGCGGCTCGCCGAAAGGCCCACCTGCGCCGCGAGTTTGGTACCGCTAACGGGACCGGCTGCTACAAGAGCTGGCAGCAACCGCAATGCATGGTCGACCGAGGAGTGTTGCGCCGGGACATCGCGATCGGAGGTAGCGGGTGCAAGGTGCGCGGCTACGTCGGCGACCACGGTGGCAAGCGGTCGGCGCGCAGCGGAGGCGAACGCCGAGCTGATGACCCATCCAGCGTCGATCGCCCGCAGATGCGCAGCTCGTCCCGGCGCTGATTCCGGCTCCAGGAAGATCACTGTGCCGTCCTCGGCACCGCCCCAGATTCGATGGACCGTGTCGGCAGGCACCACTACCTTCGTGCCCGTGTGTGGCGCTCCCTGCTCATCGAGGACCGTCAAAGGCGTTGTCGCCATGATGATCTGCACTGCGTGGTGGGCGTGGGTATCGGTGGCACCGATAGACCCGGCGAAGGCCAGCACTCCCGACCGGAGCAGCGCCGCACCGCGCCAGCGCGGCTGGACGGCGTCTGCGGAGTTATTCGTCTCCGGGTCGATCATCGTTCGAGGTGTTCAGGCGGCGGTGCCGTAGTAATTGCCAGAACGCGAGTCCAGAGGAACAGGCGTCGTAGACGTATCGCTCCGCATGCACGGGTCACTGTTGGGCGCCGTCGCGCACGGCGATACCTGCGCAACGATAGGGCTCGGACGGGCGTGAGCGCCATCAAGCCGACGGTCCCCTGACAGGTGACCGACCGATGCGGGGAACGAAACGTCCGACGCGGCCGACGTAATCGCGGTAGCGCTCGCTGTGCGTGCGGTGCAGATACGGTTCCTCCACGAAGCGGACCTGCAGCTCGATCGACGTCAACAACAGAACAAACCCTATGATTGCCAGCGGATTTGGCGCCATCAGCGCTACGCCGGCACCGAAAATCAGCATTGCGGTGAAGATCGGGTTGCGGACCCAGCCAAACATTCCACGGTCCACGAGTTGGGTGGTTTCGCCGGCGTCGACGCCGATGCGCCACGAGTCACCCATCGACTCTTGCGCCCACAACGTCGTGGCGATACCGACCACCGCCGCCACGGTTCCCAGCGCCCCAAATACGGGGGCGCCGAGCGTGGCGATAGGCGACAGCCAACCGGCTACCTGGAGGATCGGCGCGAGCGCACCCACCACCATCGCGACCACGAAGCCGGCACCGGCGAGCCACTCTAACGACCCGGGCCGTCCATGGAAGCCGCGCATACCCGTGGACCCTGTACGGCGCCACTGCCGATAGCTGCGCCACCCGAACCCCAAAACGATAAATATCCCGTAAAGCATCAGTGCTGCCGTTGCCATCGTGGCCCCTCCATTCAATTCGTAACCGTTGTGCGCACGAGCGACTACTCCGCGACCGAAGAGTCCCTTGCAGATCGGGCCAGTGTGTCGAATCGGTCGGCGCAAGCCGCCGAGCAGAAGCGGTAGGTTCGGTCACCACGGCTTCGGGTGATCGCGGCGGACGCGGCGGTCACATGTAGCCGGCACACCGGGTCGACGTGCTGCTGGTGTTCCTCGCCGATGTCCACTGCGAACAGTTCCATCCGGTTAGCCATGTTTCTGATGCCGACCAGCCCGAGCGCTTCGACGGGAAGTCCGAGATCGGCGGCGGCCGCGGCGACGTCGCGGCCGAATACGATTCGCCCAGGTGCAGCGAGTGCTGCCAACCGCGCCGCGGCGTTCACAATCGTCCCGAACACATCGCCGCGCCGTCTCACCACCGTTCCCGCGCTGACCCCCGCACGAAGCATCGGGAAGCCCTCGGCACGCCTGGCCGCAACGCCCAAGCGGCGCAGGAAAGCCAGCGCCGCAGGTGCGTCCGCACTGGCGACCATGACGGCATCACCCATCGTCTTGATCAGCTCGTCGCCGGGCCCCAGCGCTTCGCCTGCCATGCCTGCGAAGTCCTCGGCGAACTGGGCAGCGACGTGATCGCCATGAATCTCGGTGAGTGCGGTGTAGCCAGACATGTCGACGAACACGATGGCCGCATTGGTGTCGACATGGTCGAGAGTCGGTTCAGCACTTGCCTTGGCCGTCACCGCCTGGAGCTGTGTCCCCGTCCGCGGACTCGCAGGCCGCCCCGTGCGGTTCGGCGCAGTGACCGTCGTGGGTGTCGTCGCTCGCTTCATGAGATCACGATACATAGCCATATGCGCATGTGTCTATATATAGTTGCCGCGCCGTGGTGCCGAGCGAACCATGAAGGCCGGGAACGCCGACCGCTATGCACCGCAGTTCTCACCGCCTGAAGTGGTTTGCCACCTCGCAATAGTGGCAATGGCGCCTTCATGCCAGAGATCCGCCAACCTGACACAACAACGTTGGTCCACGGGGCGCATGCCGTTCGCTTCGAGTCCATTGCAAATGGCGGCCGTCAGAGTCGGTCTACCGCGTAATGCCGACCCAGAAACTGCATCGCATGAACCTCCGGATACCGGTCCTGTCTCGGATGGCAGACGACGTGCAAAACGGTGGCTCGCTGCGTCGCTCGACCGCCATTCTCATGTGGAGTGCATATGCTGCTCACGCCGCGGTCACAGTATGGGCACTCGCGAAACCAGACAAACAATTGAAGTCCCCGCGGTGGGCAATTCCGGTCGGCTGGGCTGCTGCCGCAGGTGGGGCTGGACTATGCGTCGCAGCGATGAGCCGCTTCGCCAGCGCAGCTGAAGTAGAGGGAACCCGCAACGACGCCCTCGCCACGAGGGGTATCTATCGCTACTCCCGCAACCCGCAGTATCTGGGATACGTCGTCGCCCTGGGCGGCGCGGCGGTGGGTCGGCGTAGCCTCACCGCCGCCGGACTCACTGCTGCAATCGCTGGCGCCTACGCGTTATGGGTACCTGTTGAGGAACATCAGGTCGAGGTCCTCTACGGCGAGGACTACAGACGGTACGTACGCGAGGTGCGCCGATGGTGGGGCCGACGACTTTAGCTCGCTGTGCAGATGAGGCACCGGCTCGACATTGAGGGGGTCCCGTGGAGGGTTTCGCTCTAGTTCTTGCGCTGGCCGGTCTGCCCGCTGCCGGCAATTTCCTGGGCGCGGTGGTCGCTGAGCTGTTCAACGTGTCGGCGCAGGCGCTGAGCATTGCACTTCATATGGCAGCCGGAATCGTGCTCGCTGTCGTCGGCCTCGAGCTCATGCCCGAGGCACTGAGAGCATCGCCTGCCTGGATACCCATCGTCGGCTTCGTCGCAGGAGGGGCCTTCTTCATAGGACTTGAGCGGACCATAGGTTATCTGCAGGCGCGCCGCGATGGCAGCGAAACTAGGACGGGGCCGTTGGCCATCTTCTCCGGGGTCTCACTCGACTTGTTCAGCGACGGCGTGATGATCGGCACCGGAACGGTACTCAATCCTGCTCTGGGGCTTCTGCTCGCGCTGGGGCAGGCCCCAGCGGATATTCCGGAGGGATTCGCTGCAGTCGCGACACTTCGCCGGGCGAATGTGCAGCGTGTCAAACGCCTCCTCATGGCGCTGACGTTCGCTGTGCCGATCCTGGTGGGGGCGTCCTTAGGGTACTTCGCTTTGAGAGACGCGCCGGAGATTGTGACGCTGACCATCCTCGCTGTCACCGGGGGTGCGCTGTTGAGCGTGGTCGTGGAGGAGATGCTGACCGAGGCCCATTCTGGAGCGACCTCTCGCTGGGATCCTGTGTTCTTGACGGCCGGCTTTGCCCTCTTCGCGCTGATTTCGGTGTACGCCGGATGATCCTGCTCGACTCACGTTCCGACCACGGCCCGCCTATCGGCGTCGAGCGGCTCGGCCGCCGCTCCAGGAGCTTGGCGTGATTGCACCACGGCTATCCCCCAGAAGCCACCAGGAAGGAGCAGAATCTCCATGGCGACGTCATTTGATTGCGACGTGATTGTGATCGGTGCCGGTGCTGCCGGTGTTGCCGTCGCCCGCGTGCTTGAGAATTCCGGATTGTCGGTCCGCCTGCTTGAAAAGGCCGAACGTGCAGGAGCCAGCTGGTGGATGCGTTACGACGGTTTGCGGCTCAACACGACTCGTTGGCTTTCCGATCTCCCGCTGACACGAATGCCGGCGAGATACGGACGGTGGCCGCATCGCCAAGATTGGGCCGCTTATATCGAGGATTACGCCGCAACGCTAGGTGACACCGCTTTCGGTGTGACGGCTCAACGCCTGAACAAGAAGTCCGCCGGGTGGCTGGTTCAGACGGACATCGGAGCGATGTCGGCGCGTTTCGTCGTTGTCGCCACCGGCCATGACCGGGTGCCGCAGATACCGAAATGGTCTGGAGTTCAGAGCTATTCGGGGACGCTGATTCACTCGTCGCAGTATGGTCGCGCCCAGGACTTTCGCGGACAGAAGATTCTCGTGGTGGGCACCGGTAACTCCGGGGTCGAGATCGCCACCTTGCTCGCCGATGAGCCTTCCACGCAGGTTTCGTTGAGCGTGCGCAGCCCCCCACTGCTATTGAAACGAGAAATCGGCGGGATACCGGTCACCGTGCTCGCTGAGATTGGCCGCTTCCTGCCTGATGCTGTCCTCGACTTCGTAGGCCTCAGCGCGCACCGGTGGATGTGGCAGAACCTGGCGCCCTACGGGCTTGGCGATACTGCCAAACGACTCTCAACGATGCGCCACACCTACTACTCCCCACCCTTGGATAGCGGCTTCGCCGCCGCCGTGCAGCGCGGCGCGATTCACCTACGGTCGGCTATCGCCGGGTTCGACGGCGCCGCCGTCATTTTCGAGACCGGCGGGTCCGATGCCTTCGACGTCGTCATCGCTGCCACGGGCTTTCGGCCCGGTCTCGAACACCTCGTCGGCCACCTCGGCGTACTCGACGACTACGGCGAGCCCGCCGTGACCGCCGGTGCACAGCACCCCGCTGCCGCCGGCCTGTTCTTCGCCGGATTCCGTTTCGGGTTATTCGCGTTACTTCCTTACCTGGAGGGCGACGCCAGGGCGATCGCCCTGGCGGTATCGGGCCACGCTCCTCGCCTATGGACACTTCGGCGCATCCTCAAGCTTCCGCTTCTGGCGCCCTGACCTGATTTCTTGGGCGAGTACGGTGTCGTGGCGCTATCAGGGTTCGCCGTCTCGACGTCCGCGCCGCGGAGGCGGTCATCGCCTTTCACCGTATTGCACTGGGCCGCAGGCCCATATGCACGGTCAGGTAATCACTTTCACGTTGCTGTAGAGGGTGCATGCCATGACTGGCTTGCGCCCGTGCGAGCTATTTCCGTCGCGCCGCCGACGCGCTAACTCGAAGAGGACCCGGCTGCGCGGCTATGCCGAATCGAACGGACAACGCGTCGGCGACAAACTCCAGGACCGGTTCTCGGCCGCGGTCAGACTTGAGGTCCACGGTGGCCGAACGCTTACTGCGGTTGGGTCTCGCGACTGGGCCCTAGGCCCACTGGTGGTGAATTTGGCTAGGTGGAGGCCAGCAGAATCTGCGCGAGGCGCGTGGTCGTTTCCACGCCATCGTCGTAGCCGCCTTCCCCGTCGAGCGAGTTCATGATCGCCAATGTGTAGCGCTGTCGAGGGCCGGCGAAACCGACGCTGTTGACGACCCAGCCGCCCTGTTCTCGGGACCACCCGTTCTTGTTTCCGGGAGTCATGGCCGGGCCCGCTCCCCACACGCCCCATTGCTGGTTGGCGTCGAGGTGCTGCATCTCCGCAACGATGGCCGCGGTCTGGGCCGCAGGCAAGCTGGTGAGGGTGTAGTTCATCAGCCGGTCGAGGTCGTCGCTCGTGGCCTTCTGAAAACCCCAGTACGGGTACGTGCCGCTGAAACCCTGCTGCGGTTGCAGGCTGGTGAGTCCGTACGTGGCAAAATTGCGGTTGAACGCCATGTTGTCAGGTCCGCTGTAGCGTTCCCAAAGCGTATCTGCAGCGTCGCTGTCCGAAGAGTGCATCATGTCGGCCATGAGTTGGCGGTCGGCCGGGGTCAAGGTGATCTTCCCGGCATGTGCCCGAGTCAACAGGTCGACCACCATCGCCAGCTTGATGGTGGATGCGGTCCACATCATCGTGGTGGCCGCGTTGTTTCGGTGAGCCTGTCCGGTCGTCCGGTCGCGAAGCACATACCCGACCGTGCCCGGACGAGTGGCAAGGTAAGCGTCCGCCTGTGCGATGCGCTGTCCGGTCTCAGCCACCGCGACGGGCGTCGGCGCGAAGAGCAGAACGGTTATGGCGACCAGTCCGGTGACGACGGCTTTCACGGTCGTAGCTTGTCAGCCCCAGTGGCAATCAAGGCCGACGGCACGCCGGGTAAGCCCCGATTCCTACTATCCACCTCCGTACGTGGACGCTTGATGACGACCTGTTAGCTGTCGCAGCTAGTGGTGCGACATCGGCTCGTTGCCCGTTCGGCGTAAGCGGGTGCCGCGCCATATCATCTGCTACAGAAGGGCGTCCTCGTGATGGGCGATCGCCCTACTCGACACCGAGCCAGTGCCACGGCACATGGTCCACCCCGGGGACGAGCGTTGAGGCGGCGGACATGCTGACAATACCGTCATCGGCATCATGAGCCAGGGCTTGGCGCGGCCGTCCTCAGTTCGGTCGCAGTCGAGCGGCGGCGCTGGACGATCAGCACCGCGAGCGTCGCCCCCACTGCCAGAAGCCCGCCGGCAGCGATCATTTGGCCTCCCAGCCGCTGGTCGCCGAGCAAGTCCGCATGCCAGCTCAGTTTCAAGGAGCGGTAGAAGACGTCGCCGAGAACCTCGCGCATGTTCAACACCACGACCCCGGCAATGGCGAACTGCGAAAACGCGCACAACAGTATTGCGATCCGGCCCCGCCCGGGCATCATCCGTGGCACCGATTCGACGCCGCTGACGGAGGCGAAGAACAATGCGCCGCTGAGCAGGAAGTACCCGATCATCAGCATGTGCGAGGCGTGTTCGCTCACGGCGGCATCGAACACCACTTCGAGGCAAAGACCGTAGACACCCATTACGAGAAGGGTTAGCGCCGTCCACGGATGCGTGATGAAACGCAGCAGTGACGAATCCAAGGCGATGACCAGCCATTCGCGTGGGCCAGGCACCCCGTTGGGGTCGACTGCCTGCAATGCCTTCAGCGCCAGGGTCACCGGTGCGCCCTGCACGAGCAACACCGGCACCACTATCGTGAGTATCAACTGAGCGACAGCGTGCATGCTGAACATTGCCGCCATGTACATGCCAAGCCCCGATGAAGTGGCGAACAGCAAAGCCAGGCAACCGATCAGCCATGATACGGTGCGTCGCGTTGACCACGGGGCGCCGCGGCGAGCCAGCCGATACACCGCAGCAAGGTAGATGCCGGCCATGACTATCGCAGCCGTGCCGAAGATCAGGTCGAACCGCCATTCGACGAACACCCGCGCGATCGTCGGCGGCTCGGCGAGATCGAAGCCGAGCACAGACTCGGCCGGAAGCGGTTCGCGCGTCGCGGGCGGCGGAGGCGTGCGAGCCAACCCGACCGCGACGCCGACTGCGACGCCAAACAGGGCGGCTTCTGTGAGTGCGAGGCGCAGCAGCGGTCGGCGCGACGTCGGATCGCGCTGGAGCGCAACGATCGAAGTCCGTCGCTGCCACCAGCCGATCACACCGAGGCCGGCGAGCGCTGCCACCTTCCCCACGACGAGGAGCCCGTAGCTGCTGTCGTAGATGTTCGACACATCGATCCGCACCGCCGCATTGACGATTCCGCTCACGGCCATCGACGCAAAGCACCACAGCGCCAGACCCGAGAACCGCCGGGCGGCAATGTCGGTGTGGCTGCCGCCGCGCAGCGCGTGCCCGAGCAGCGCCAGCAATCCGCCCGCCCACAATGTTCCGGCAACCAGGTGAATGATCAGACTGTTGGTTGCGATGTCGTGTGAGCCGCCCGACGAGGAATGCCCCGTCACGGCCAGCGGCATCAACGTCATCAAGCCGCCCGCCAGCAGGGCGGGAGTCCACGACCACCGCAGCACCGTCAGGCTCGCTACGGCGACGACCGCCGCCAGAATCGAGGTGGTGCGCCATGCCGCGCTGGTTTCGACGAGGTCGGCCGCCGACCATACGTCCAGCGGTGTGAGCTCGGTCAACGGTACCCCCGACACGTCGGAGATCGTCAGCGCCACCAACAGCGCCGCGCACACAGCCCATACGGCACAGGCGGCACCCCCGACCCTGAGCGCCCGGTAACCGTCGGCGTCGAGCACTCCACTGGACTGCGGCGGCACGAGGAACGCCGCGAACAGGAAGTGTCCGATCGCCACCATCGCAGCGATCTCTCCGGCAGCGCGCACGAACGACAGGCCGTAGGTAGTGAAGGGCCCCGGATCGCTCAGCCCGGTCACCGCAAGTACCTCAGGCAAAGCTAAAGCGCCGATCGCCGCAGCGGTAACGCCCGCAATCGTTGCAACACCGAGCAACACAGCTCGCACCGTCCCGCGCCGGGGAGAGGCGGACGTGGCCATCACCACTCCGAACCGGCGGTGTCTTCGCCGTCAAGACTCCGGAGCATCACAGTCAACACGGGGGTTCCCGGAAACAGCGAAGATGCGCCGCGCTCGAAAGCGTGTGAGTCATATCGGAAGTGTGGTGTTGCTGACGAACGCATCGCGCACCCACGACACCACCTCGTTCCACAGCCCGGTCAGCAGGGCGATGCCGACCGCGACAAGGAGCACGCCGCCGAATACCTGAATTTGCCGGGCGTTTCTTCGCAGCCAGCCCAGGGCACGCACCGCCCGTCCGGATGCCACCGCGAATAGCACGAACGGAGCGCCCAGACCCACACAGTAGGCAATGACGAGCACGATGCCGCGCACGACGTTGGGCCCCTCGGTGGCAGATGCCACGGCAATGACACCCGTGAGCGTCGGTCCCAAACACGGGGTCCAGCCCAGCCCGAACACCGCCCCAAGGAGCGGCGCACCCCACAGCGTGGACAACGACGTGGGCGTAAACCGTGCGTCGCGTTGTAGCGGAGAGAAGAAACCCAGGAACACCAGACCCATCACGATCGTGATGACTCCACCGATGCGCTGCAACAACACCCCATTGGTGATGATTGTCGTCGTCAGACCCAGAATCGCGACGGTTCCCATCAGGAACACTGCGGTGAACCCGACGACGAACAGTCCCGCGGCCCCCGCCACCCGCAGACGTGCACTGGCGTGCGGCTGGGCACGAGCCCGGTCATCCACGCCGACGACCGCGGCCAGATAAGACAGATAGCCGGGTACGAGAGGGACGACGCAGGGCGAGGCGAACGACACGAACCCGGCCAAAACAGCTACGAACACCGCGAGGAGGAAGTGACCAGACGTGGCGATTGTGGTGACACCGTTCACGAAGCCCGACACCCCTTCGTACCCACCGGTCTGATAACGCTCGACAACGACCCAGTTCCGCGGCCGTAATGCCGCATCCGACGCCCATCATCTACTATGAAACTACGTAGCAACAAATCGTCGAAGGGAGGAGGTCCGCATGGGGCGCCCGCCCCCCAAGCTGGCCGTTGCAATGATGACGGCCGCACTAACCGCCGTGACGGTGCTGGCCGGCCCGTCGGCGACCGCCGACCCCAAAACACCCCTGCCCGCACCCGGCGACCCCCTCACCGCCCCCGGCTCGACAGCACCGACTCCCTTCCTCCCTCCGCCAACCGGGCCGCCCCCCGGCTCATCGCCGACAGCTGCCGAGGACCCGCCGGCCGGCCAGAACCCGGCGCCCTACCTCGGGCCGCCCGTCTTCGCGCCCCCCACGTTCAACCCGACAAACGGCTCGATGGTCGGCGTCGCCAAACCAATCATCATCAATTTCCAAAGACCTATCGCCGACCGCGCGCTGGCCGAACAAGCCGTCCACATCTCCTCCACCCCCGCGGTCCCCGGGAAGTTCTACTGGATGAGCACGACCCAACTCCGATGGCGACCCATCGACTTCTGGCCCGCCAACACCACGGTCAGCATCGATGCCAGCGGCACGAAATCGAGTTTCCGCACCGGCGACTCGTTGGTGGCGACGATCGACAACGCCACCCTCCAAATGGAGGTCATGCGCAACGGCGTACTCGAGAAGACCATGCCGGTGTCCTTGGGCAAGCCGGGATACGAAACGCCCAACGGCACCTACTACGTGCTCGAGAAGTTCGCCGACATGGTGATGGACTCCTCCACCTATGGTGTGCCGGTCGACGCCGCTGAAGGTTACAAGCTCGAGGTCAAAGACGCGGTGCGCATCAACAACGCCGGCATTTTCGTTCACGGCGCGCCCTGGTCAGTCGCCGATCAGGGCAAGCGCAACGTCAGCCACGGGTGCCCCAATTTGAGCCCAGCGAACGCGCAGTGGTTCTACGACAACTTCGGCAGTGGGGACCCCGTCGTCGTCAAGAATTCCGTCGGTATATACGACGAGAACGACGGAGCCCAGGACTGGCAGATCTGACGTACACAATGGCGCCGGTCGCGTCGCACGGGGCACCCGGTGAATAGTCGAACGTCCGCAGCGCGCGTCTCCCGGCTCGCGGCGCTGATCGCCCGGCGGTCAGGTGCGGCGCCGATGGCCCTGCTTCACGTTTGGAAGCGGTCAAGGGCGTTTCTCGCCCCGACTGTGCGGTTGCCGCGGCCCATGTATTGCCAATCCTTGCTTGGATCCGGCCCCGAGAGCATCGCCGATATACCCGCCGGGGTATTGCAGATTAGCGCCGAGGCAAATCTGCAGGGAAAATGTTCGTCGGTCGATGCCGTTCCACGGACACAGTCACTTCACGGTTTCGCATTCTTTGCCGGCATGTTGAGGCACTTTGACCCTACTGTCGGGACGCCCTGCCAGTACATCGTGGGTTTCAGGAAAATTTCCCGGCCAGTCAAGTGAAAGGATCTCGCAACCACGATGTATGGCACAGACGGCGACGTACGGGGCGGGTGGATGCTCATTGACGCGATGACTGTGCTGTGTCTGCCGCCCTGATCACCGCGGGCGCGCTAGCCGTCCGGCATTTCGCTGGTATCGATGTACAGCGCAAGCGCGCGAGTTCAGCGGCTTGGTCGTGGCCCAAGCCGCTGTAGCACCCGGGTTTGCGCGCAGCCACACCGGCAAGGATGGATTTCGGCGGCAAATGACGCCGCTGGGTGAACACCAGGAATCGCGATGACTCAAGTGCCGCGGGCTCACGGTCGGCGGATAGCGCGGCGCCGGTCGACCGAGCACCTCAAGAGTTGGGTGTAGCGAAGGAGATTGCAAGCATGACCGATACACCTGAATCGATGAGCGATCGAATCGCTGTCGCCGGACAGCGCCAAGGGGTCAACCATGCACTGGCGTGGAGTGGCATTGCCGCCGCTGCGGTGTTCATCGTTGCGGTGGTGTTCTTTTCCGGGTTCTTAATCGGCAGGGCGACCGACGATTTCGGCGGCAATCGGGGACATTGTCAAGGAACGCCCGGCATGATGGGGCCCGGCATGATGGGGCCGCAGGGCTCGTGGCCCCACGGAAACATGGGGCCTTCAGGTCCCTGGGGTCCCGGCCAGTCACAGCCGCCGACAATCACACCGACCACACCTCGGCCGTAGCGTGCAATGGCTGATTATGATGCAGCAGAAGCGATTCCAGAGTTCGTTGGGCAGGGCCATCGTCGGCACGAAGCGGCCAATGCCCGAAGAAGCTTCGCACCAAGCGTCCGCCGACAACGCGATTCCCACGACACATGTTCAGCACGAGGAGGAACCTCAGGGATGGACGGAATGAGCAGACGAGTGGCGCTGAGAATGCTCGTCACCGGTGCGGCCCTCTTCGGCCTGGGGCACGCCTTGCGCACCATCATCGACATACCGGTCAGCCGTGCCCAACCCGGGATGGGTGGCGCGACGGGAATGGACATGCGCGCCTACCTGAACATGTTCATGCGCCATACCGAGCTTCGACGCAACGTCGAAGAGATTCCCGGAGGTGTGCGCACCACCACCGAGACTGACTCCGCCGACCTCGTCGCCGAACTGCAGGCCCACGTCTCATCGATGTATACCCACCTCGATCAAGGCAGCGAAGTCACCTGCATGAGCTCAAGCCTGCCCACGCTGTTCCGCCGCGCTGCTGATTATCAACGTCAGATAACGTTCACACCCGGCGGCGTGGTCGTCGTCGAAACCTCCAGCGATCCCGAACTGGCCAACGCCATTCGCGAACACGCCCGCGAAGTCACCGGATTCGTCGTCGAAGGAATGCCGGCGATGATGAGTGGAATGATGGGCGGCGGGATGATGAAACCCGGCATGGGTCACGGAATGATGGGACCAACCCGCTGAACCAAAGCAAGCACACACATTTTACGAGGAAGTTGAACGAGTAGACATCGGTGCAGCCTCCCGCCCGCCCGGAGAGGCCTCTAGCCTGCCGAAGTGGGTCGCGACCTCACCGAAAAACGACTGAGTGGACTGCAAATCCACGTCACCAGGCGACATGGTCAAATCGCCGACACGGTCAGCGAATTGGCGTAAACAGGCCGTCGAACAGAAGTAGAATCGGTAGGTCCCTTCCTCATGCGTGATCGTCAGCGGGTGGACATCCGTCGTGACGTGCATCCGACATATCGGATCGACGTGCTCCTGGTGACGGGTTCCGACGTCGAGGGCGAACGCTTCCACCAGGGCACCGACGTTTCGCAGTCGAAGCGGGCCCAACGACGTCATCGCGACAAGGTCCGTTCCTCGAAGCGCGGACGCGGACGAGGCGTCACCGACGATCTGACCTGGCCGGGCGACAGCGGCCAGTCTGGCTGCGGTATTGACCGTCGCCCCGAAGACGTCTCCGCGGTGCTTCACCACTGCCCCAGCACAGATGCCCGCGCGCAGCAACGGAAATCCGTCGATGCGACGGGTCTCGTGGTGAAGTCGCCGAAGGAAGGCCAGCGCCGCAGTGGGGTCCGAACTGGTGATCATCACGGCGTCGCCGAGGGTCTTGATCATGTCGTCGCCGGGTCCGAGGTTGCTGGCCGCTATGGTGGCGAACCGATCTGCCAGCTCGGCAGCACGATGATCACCGTGAGCTTCGGTGAAAGCCGTGAACCCAGCGATGTCCACAAAGACGACCACTGTGTCTACGTCGGCATGCTCGAATCCGCCTGCTGAATTGGACGTTTCGATCATCATTGCGTCTCCACTGCACGCTCGACGCGTGGCGCTGCTGGGGTTATCGACTGCATCGGCAGTCCGAGGAGGCGCAACGCATTGGCGACGACGATGAGTGTGGAGCCTTCGTGGATGAGCACGGCGGGACCGATGCCCAAGCCGAAGATCGTGGCTGGGATGAGCACCGCGACGATTCCGAGGCTCGCCCACAGGTTTTGCTTGATCACGCGCGACGAGCGCCGGCTCAAGCTCACCGCGAACGGCAACGCGCGCAGGTCGTCGGCCATCAGCGCAACGTCAGCGGTCTCCAACGCCACGTCGGAGCCTGCCGCCCCCATCGCGATACCGACGCTCGCACCGGCCATTGCGGGTGCGTCGTTGACGCCGTCGCCGACCATCCCGACGCGGCCGTGGCGTTCCCGGAGTGCGGCTATCTGGGCCACCTTGTCTTCGGGCATCAGATCGCCGCGCGCGTAGGTGACACCGACTTCGGCGGCGACGGCGTCGGCCACCCGCTGATTGTCCCCCGACAGCATCACGGTGTTCGTCAAGCCGAGCTCGGCAAGACGTGCGACCACCGCCGACGCCTCCGGTCGGGGAAGATCCATCAATCCGATCGCGCCCAACCAGCGGTCTCCTGCGCGGACGAGCATCGTCGTGCGGCCGGCCTGTTCGAGACGATCCACCTCCGCCGCCAGTTCAGCCGGCGGGGGCTGGGCAAGATCGGTGAACAATTCGGTCTTGCCGATGCAGACCTCGACACCTTCGACGGATGCGACGATGCCGCGGCCGATCACCGCACGGACGTCGGACGCTCGGGGCGTCGCCACTCCGGCCAACCGCTGGCGGCCGTCACGGACGATGGCGCGGGCGAGCGGATGGTCGCTCTGCTCCTCGACGGCCACGGCAATTCTCAGCAGTTCGGCGTCATCGCTGTCTGCGGTAGCAAAAACATCGGCGATCCTGGGCCGCCCTTCGGTGAGGGTGCCGGTTTTGTCGAAGGCCAGCACCTGGACCCGACCGAGTTCCTCCAAGGCTCCGCCGCCTTTCACGAGGATGCCGGCACGCGCTGCCCGCGCCACCGCCGACAACACCGCACTCGGTGTGGCGATCGCCAGCGCACACGGGCTCGCCGCCACCAGAACGGCGAGAGCCCGGTACACCGTGTCGCTGAACGGCTCGTCAACCACGAACCCGGCGAAGAGCAGCACGAATACCCCGATCAGGATCACCGGGACGAAAATGCGCTGGAACCGGTCGGTGAAGCGCTGTGCGGCGGTGGTTTTGGTTTGCGCCTCGGCCACCAGACGCACTACCCGGGCCAGGGTGGAGTCCCCGGCCAGCCGGGTCACCTGGACCTCGATGGCGCCGGCGCCGTTGATGGTGCCGGCGAACACGCGTGATGCGGCGTCGATGAGCTCAGGAGCGGCGGCGGCGACCGCTACATCCGGAACCGGATTCTTGTCAACGGGTACGCTCTCCCCGGTCACCGGGGCTTGATCGATGCTGCTACTTCCTGCCACCACGAAGCCGTCTGCGGCCAGGCGCATGTTCGGGCGCACCACCACGATGTCCCCGATGCGCAGGTCCGCGACAGACACCTCGACGGTGTCGCCGGTGCCGCCGCGTCGGACCAGTGCCGTTTTCGGGGCGAGTTCGGCGAGCGCTTCGATCGCCCGTCGAGCGCGGCCCATCGCATAGCCTTCGAGCGCGTGCCCGACGCTGAACAGGAACAGCAGGAGTGCGCCTTCGGCGACTTCGCCGAGCGCCGCCGCACCCGCAGCGGAGACCAGCATGAGGAAGTCGATCTCGAACCGGCCCTGCCGCACACTGGCGAAGGCTTCCTGCACGGTGAAGAACGCGCCGAAGAAGAACGCCAGGCCGTAGACCACCACCTCAGCCGCGCGCGGCGTATCGGCGAAGGCGGCGAGTAGCCAGCCCGTGAGCAGCAGCGCGCCCGCCAGTCCAGCGAAGACCAATTCGGTGCGTTCGCCGAAGATCCCGCCGTGACCGTGTTGATGGTCGGCATCGTCTCCGTCGTGCGCGACGGCGGCTTCGTCGTCGACTGCTCTCCTGTGCGGCGCCACCTGCGCGGCTATGACATCCACGAGTTCCTGGGCGGTTACCGTCATCCGCTCGAACTCCAGCTCGATCGAATCGGGTGTCGCTGCTGCTGAGACCACGCCAGGCATTGCCGACAGCGTGTCGACGAGTGCTGCACGTGTGGCCTCATCGTCTTGGGTGTCTGTGGTCAACCACCGCAGATGGCCGTACTTCGACGCGATGGTGTCAGCCGCCTGCAGAGCTCGACGCTGCACTTCTGTTGGGGACATAGCCGCGGCGTCGTAGTGCACGCACAGGCGGGGTTTGGTCGTGTCGCCATCGATGACGTGGGCCTGCTCGATGATCCCGTCACCCACCAGGCCGCGCGTGAGGCGGTCAGCGCAGCGCTCGTCGCTACCGGGAAGCAGGTCTGTCAGGTCGAGCGCCAGGGTCCTACTCGTGGGCGTTCCGTCGGCACCGTGTCCCTTCGCCGTCCCGCCGTTAAGATCTGCCATGCATGCAATAATACGCATGTTTGCATATGATGCGTCAACCCCGGCCGCGAAGTCCCACCGCGTCGATGGGCTCAATCACGCTGGGGTCGGCGAGACGGATGCTTCGACCAGGCAGATTCCAATCGGCGGGCGACGCTCCAAGTCCTGCCGAAGAATTGCCGAGAACTCATGTCGGAGAACGCGAAACCGAAGTGGGTGCAGGCGAACCCGGCGAACAGGCAGCAGGGAACGTGTGCATGGTTCCCTCCCCAGTTTCCGTGTTCTCTAAGCCAAGAGTCGCACCCTGCGCGGGTCCGGACGAGGGGCAAAGGTAATTCCGAATGCTTCTAAGCGTGTGGGCGGCAACGCGAGTTTGGATTCGGATGCCTGGTCGAGTTGGTGGACCTTAAGAAGACATGAAGCTTCGGAGCTAGCCAGAAACGGTCTGCGGAACCTCGGTACCATTCTCCCGCACGATGATTGGGTCACCCAGGTTGACTGTATTCAAGTACCATTCGGCATCCTGGGTGCTGAGCCCGATGCAACCATGGCTTGTATTCTCGTAGCCCATTCGATCAACAGCCCATGGAGCTGAATGCACAAATAGGCCACGCCACGTGAAACGGACTGCGTATTCCACGTCCAGCAGGTAGCCGTCGGGGTCATCGATGGGGATGCCGACACTACTCGAATCCATAACGATGTCACGTTCTTTCGCTAATACTGAATAGACACCAACCGGGGTCGGGTATTCAGGGCGTCCCATTGAAGCTGGGAACACGCCCGGTTGTCCCCAATTGGGTCGGTGGTGCGGCGCTGGTAGCTCGGAGGGCGGTACGCCGTCGATGGTCACAGTGAAAGTGCGGTCCGAGACGTTGGCGACGCCGACGACGGCGGCACCAGTCTGGAAGTTTCTGGTTGGCAAGTTGCCCACCGAAAGGGAGATCGTGCTGTGTGCAGGCCAGAACTGGTCAGGTATCCACTGCGCGAGATCGTTTTCAATCCATTCGAACTTGCCCGTCATCGCCGGCACCGACTTGATGTCAACGGCGCGTTCGGCCGCGCGCCGATCGGCGACAGGGCGGTTGAACGTGATCACCACAGGATGGGCTACGCCCACGACCGCGCCCTCCGCAGGTAGCAGCGACGCGACATCGGGTCGATTGGACGAACTCGCGGCCCTACTGATGTCCACGGGGCCCGCAACCACGCTCGCAGCCAACATGGCCGCGGCGAGAACGCTACGAATAGTCACGCGCATGGGTTTCGGCATACCTCGTCGAGTTCTTGGCTGACGCGAGGAGCTTGTTGCCCTCGGCGAGCTCGCGGATAGTCTGATCCGGCGTGTGCCGCCGGAGCTTGTTCGACGCCATGTCGTTGTTGATTCTTCCCGCCCGAACACCGGGCAACAAAGTCCCACAACGGCTGAAGCGCTACGAAGGGCTCCTATCACACTCTGCGGTATCGCATTGTTCATCGTAGCTAATGGTACGGCGGCGAGGTTATGTCGCGAAAGCACTTACGCGCCTTCGATTCGGTTAAGGGTTCGTCACGCTGCGGCCACGGTCCACAGGTCCGAGAGCCCCCTTGCTCCCGGGTGAGCACTTAGTCTTAGTCTTGAGCCCGAGACCTCGAGGTTGCGACGACCTCCGGGGTCGCCGGAGCATCGCCGAGCCGGGTCACCCTCTCGCCGTTGCGATATGACTCGTCAACCCATAATTGCGACCTGCGCGTCGACGGGACGACACCGCGCAAGTCTTGAGTTTTGCCAGAGTCGTGACGTGGCGAGACGGAACTGGTGCGTCGGGTACGCGCGCAAGCTCTGGCCTCGAGGTCAGCCCACCCCGGCGTAGGAGTGCAGCCCCGCAATCACCAGATTGATGAAGAACAGGTTGAAGACCATCGCCACGAAGCCGACCACGTTGATCCATGCAGCCTTCCTGTCACGCCACCCTGCGGTGGATCTGGCATGCAAGTAGGCCGCGTAGGCAACCCATGCGATAAACGACACTGTCTCCTTGGGGTCCCAACCCCAGAAGCGTCCCCATGTCTCCTCGGCCCAGATCGCACCGAAGATGACGCCGAATCCGAAGGTGGGGGAACGCGAAGATTGTCGTGCGGTAGGCGATCCTGTCCAGAATCTGCGCATCGGGCAACCTGGACATGAGGCCCGCGACGTACCCATTTCTGCCGTCGGCCCGCTGCTCTCCGTGGGTCGAGGTCTTGACCAGGAACAGAGCGCTCGCGACTCCGGCGACGAGGAACACCCCGGAGCCGAGGCTCACCACCGACACATGAATGGGCAACCAATACGACTGCAGCGCAGGCATCACGGGCGCGGCATCGGTATACAGCCACTTGCCCGATACCGCGAGCAGGATCAGCACGGGGATTAGGACGAACACCCACAGCGCGCGGAACTGCGGGCGGCGCAACACGACTGCCGCGGCAATGAGGCCGCAGAAGCTGGTCAGGTTGATGAACTCGTACATGTTGCCCCATGGGGCACGTGAGGTGGCCAGGCCGCGCAGCACGATACACATCAGTAGTAAGACGGCACTAACGAAGACGACGGCTATTCCAGCGCGCTCCAGACGTTCTGTGCGCGATCGCCGTGGCATCTCGACGACGACACCCGGGCTCGCGCTGTCACGTGCAACCACTCCAGGCGCCGTCGACTTTTCGAGTGTCCGAGTCCGAGCGATCGCAAAAGTCGCCGAAAGTAGCAACAATGCGAGAGTCAGCCCGGCCACCGCTGATGTGTACGCCCAGTCCGAATAGAGCGCAAGCGATTCCCGTGTGCCAACCACGTTCACGTCTGAATTCCTAACCTGCCGTGGAGAATTCGCGACGCAGCGTAGCCGAACCACAACCTCGCTGGTCTGCCTCCGCGCGTCTCGCCTTCCTGCGACCGTTTCGGCGAGTGCATTGTCGAATTGCCGATTCGGTCGGTGTGTGGTCGGCCGCCGCGACCCGCAGACTTGACGACATGCCTAGCCCATCGGTGACGAAGGTCTGGAAGTGTCAAGAAGATGTCCAAAGCCATTGAGCCGCCTATCCGTTCGAAGCGATGGGCTCGGTCGATTAGCTGATAGCCATTTCCTGAGCGCGGCAGCTTGGTGCTTGGGGGATGCGTCCGCCACGCCGGCCTCGTCGAGAACGAAGTAACAGAGGGTTGCTTCGCCGTATCGACCGTCGATCATGCCCACGTCGGTAGTTGCCCTAACTTCGGCCGCCGCGACGCGAAGTTCGAGGAGCGTCCAATCGACGGGCGATCCTGAACCTGGACGATGGCGCAACCACTCCTGGAACTCCACGTGCAAGTCGGACGGCAGGGGGTGCCCGCTGCGGGACAGGGCTGTGACCACCACCAGTAGGGCCTGGCTCGGCTCACCAACATGCAGCGCCGTGAGCGCCGCCAAACGCTGCTCTTCTGATAGGCAGGGTTCGGCGGCCTCCCACATCACCTCAGCCATCTCGAAGTCTCCCCTAATCACTTCGACGGCCCAGGCGATTCGCCGACCCACCTTGGCTTCGACCGCGGGCGTATCTGCGATAGAACTCGAACGTCCTGCGAATGGCGTTGCATCAGAATGGAATAGCGTCCTTTCGCGCCTTTCGACATCATGGCGGGCCGTTTAGGTGCGCACTTGAGCGTCGTCGCGGCGCGTGACATCGCCGTCATCAGGCCCGTGGGCACGGCCGACGTGGGCCTCGCGGCGCATCCGTTCGACCATGTGCGGATAGTGCAGCTCGAAGGCGGGGCGCTCGGAGCGGATCCGGGGCAGCTCGGTGAAGTTGTGCCGGGGCGGCGGGCAGCTGGTGGCCCACTCCAGGGAGTTGCCGTAGCCCCACGGGTCGTCGACCGTGACGACCTCGCCGTAGCGCCAGCTCTTGAAGATGTTCCACAGGAACGGCAGCGTCGACGCACCGAGGATGAACGCGCCGATGGTGGACACGATGTTCAGCGTGGTGAAGCCGTCGCTGGGCAGGTAGTCGGCGTAGCGGCGCGGCATGCCCTCATTGCCGAGCCAGTGCTGCACCAGGAACGTGGTGTGGAACCCGATGAACGTCAGCCAGAAGTGCAGCTTGCCCAGCCGTTCGTCGAGCAGCCGGCCGGTCATCTTCGGGAACCAGAAGTAGATGCCCGCGTAGGTGGCGAACACGATGGTGCCGAACAGCACGTAGTGGAAGTGCGCGATGACGAAGTAGCTGTCGGTGACCTGGAAGTCGATTGGCGGGCTGGCCAGCAGCACGCCCGACAGTCCGCCGAGAAGGAAGGTCACGATGAAGCCGACGGAGAACAGCATCGGTGTCTCGAACGTCAACTGGCCTTTCCACATCGTGCCTATCCAGTTGAAGAACTTGATGCCGGTCGGGACCGCGATCAGGAACGTCATGAACGAGAAGAACGGCAGCAGCACCGCACCCGTGGCGTACATGTGGTGTGCCCACACCGCCACCGAGAGGGCCGCGATACCCAGCGTGGCGTAGATCAGCGTGGTGTAGCCGAAGATCGGTTTGCGGCTGAACACCGGGAAGATCTCGCTGACAATGCCGAAGAACGGCAGCGCGATGATGTAGACCTCGGGGTGGCCGAAGAACCAGAACAGGTGCTGCCAGAGCAGCACACCGCCGTTGGCCGGGTCGTAGACGTGTGCGCCGAGGTGCCGGTCGGCGGCCAGCCCGAACAGCGCCGCGGTCAGCAGCGGGAACGCCAGCAGCACCAGGATCGACGTCACCAGGATGTTCCAGGTGAAGATCGGCATCCGGAACATCGTCATGCCGGGCGCACGCATGCACACCACGGTGGTGATCATGTTCACGCCGCCGAGGATGGTGCCCAGACCACCGACAATCAGGCCGACGATCCAGAGGTCGGCGCCGGCACCGGGTGAGTAAATGGCACTGGACAGCGGCGAGTACGCCGTCCAGCCGAAGTCGGCCGCACCGCCCGGGGTGACGAAGCCCGCGGTGGCGATCAACGCACCGAACAGGAACAGCCAGAACGAGAACGCGTTCAACCGCGGGAACGCCACGTCGGGCGCGCCGATCTGCAGGGGCAGCACCAGGTTGGCGAACCCGAACACGATCGGTGTCGCATAGAACAGCAGCATCACCGTGCCGTGCATGGTGAACAGCTGGTTGTACTGCTCGTTGGACAGGAACTGCAGACCCGGCACCGCCAGTTCGGTGCGGATGAACAGCGCCATCAACCCGCCGATGAGGAAGAACGCAAAGCAGGCGACGCAGTACATCATGCCGATCAACTTGTGATCAGTGGTCGTGATCAACCGGTAAATCAGGTTGCCCTTCGGGCCCATCCGGGCGGGGAATGGACGGCGGGCCTCGAGTTCCCCGATCGGTGGCGCATCGGCGACCATGAAGCTCCTTCCGCGACGTGTGGCACCGCGTTCCCATTATCTACTGACTAGTTACGTAGGTTACTCTACGGTGGTGTTTAGGACTACTCGCGTAGCTGCGAAGTTCCGGGCCCAGAAGTGCGCCGCATCGCCCGGTGACGGGTGCCCCGCCGGGGCGGGTGCAGAGCACTCGCACCCGCTGCGGCCCTGGCGCATCGGGCCGACCTTCGGCGCGGCGGCGTTGCAAGGCCTAGCGACAGCGGGAGCTGGTTCGAGGTGGATCGTCGAACGACGCCTCCATCCTGGGCAATCGTCCCGACTCCGCATCTACTACGTAGGTACCGAGTCGGGGAGACCGTTTGCGACCTTGCGCATGTCGTGACCGAACCGATTGGACCTCAACGCTTTTAGTGACGCGCTCTGTCGCGTGGCGACATTCGTCGGAAGTCGATGACTTGCCCGATCGCGAGTGTTGGGTTAGCGTCTCGCCAACCAGATAACGAATTGGTAACGGCAAAGGATCGTCTCGAAGTGGTTCATCACCGGATCGCGCGACCGGATGCGTCGCTCGATCGTGGCACCGACGTCACCGAGATCATCGCCTTCGATGAGTTCGGCGCGATGGTGGATGTGGCCGGTTCTCACGGCGATCCGTTCGCCATCGACTACGAGGTGTTGAGCGCACCTGAACTCGACGACCTCAACGATGTTGCCGACGAGTCGCCACGACTGCTGCTCTTACCGAAAGGTGAATCGAACGCGGCGACGCCGGCGGTGCCGATCCCCATCGACGGGGCAAGCGCTAGGGAAGGTCAGCGGTTGTCTGGCCGGGCGGCGTTGAAGGGTGTTTCCGTCCGTTCTTCTCGGGGGGCGCATCGAAGGACCTCTGAGGCCACCGGCGCGGCGCACAGCAGGCTGGTCATCACGGCTGTCGCCGCCGGCGCGGTCGCCGCCGCAGCGAACACCGCGGTCAACGCAGCCGAGACGCAGCAGCCAGTTCTGGTCGCCGACACTGCTGCGTCACTGGCTGCCCGCCCCGAAGCGTCGGGGATGCAGATCATCCCTGTGGCAAACAGCTTTGATGCCGGGATCCATCGACAGGAATCGGCCAGAGGCGCGGCTTTCGCTGAGGAGCGGGCGCAGCGGGAGGCGCGACTTCTGCGCCCACAGTTCACTTTTCCCGCCCAAGGCATGCTGACATCGGGCTTTGGAGCCCGGTGGGGCACCCTGCACGCCGGACTCGACGTCGCCAACGCCGTGGGTACTCCGATCTACGCTGCATCCGATGGAGAGGTGATTGCCTCCGGTCCGACACCGGGCTTCGGCATGTGGGTCAAGATCCGCGCCGCGGACGGCACGGTCACGCTCTACGGTCACGTCGAAACCACACTGGTGCAAACCGGCCAGCTGGTGATGGCCGGCGACCAGATCGCCACCATGGGCAACCGAGGCAACTCGACCGGACCGCACCTGCACTTCGAGGTGCATCGCAACGGGTCGGACAAGGCCGACCCGATGGCGTGGTTAGGGGAACGGGGAGTGTCAAACCTTTACTAGCGGCAGCCGACCGGTTCCACCAGGCGAGCACAGTCGTCCTCTGAAGGCGCCTTCTCCGGAGAGGCCGGGCATTCCGAGGGGTCGAAAGCCCGCCTCGGGGGCCGTCAGCGTCAGCTCGCGAGTGCATATCCGCGGCGAAGGCTTCCCAGCTCAGCTACTGACTTTCTCAGTAAGATCATGCCGAGCCGGCTGGCCGCCGCTCGATCAGCGGCGCCATGCGCTCACTTCAGCGCCGCCACGCCGACGAACGCCGTAAGCTACTTACTGTCCAATTCAGGAGGTTCGATCATGGCTCGGGTGCGTGGCTTCGGAGAACTCGAGGCATCGATCATGGATCGCCTCTGGAATCGTGATCCCGACAGCGACACCACAGTCAGGGAGATCTTTGATGAGTTGAGCACCGAACGGCATATCGCCTACACCACGGTCATGTCGACGATGGACAACTTGCACGGCAAGGGTTGGCTGTCGCGTGAACGCGACGGCAAGGCATACCGCTACCGCCCCACCCTGACGCGCGAGGAGCACAGTGCACGACTCATGCTGGAGGCTCTGAGCGGCGGCGGTCGATCCGAGGCGGTCCTGAGTCATTTCGTGGCGCAAATCGATCCGGAGGAATCCGCTGACTTGCGCGCTGCGCTGCGGCGCCTGGCCCGCAAGTCAGGCCGCCGATGACCGTCGCAGCGGCTTTGCTGCTGTACGTCGCGGCGGTACTGACGATCGCACCGAAACTTCTGGTCCACATCACCGCCGACGGCGAGGCTCCGCGCCTGGCGATAGCCGCGTGGGCCACCGCTGTGGTAGCGGTGCTCGGCTGCTCGGTTGCCGCCGTCGCGCTGCTCCTCATCGAGGCCGCTGGACACTGGGACAGCCCCGACGCGCTGATCGTCTCTTGCCTGGAACGTCTCCGCGCCATTCTCCTCGGCCACGGCGGGTTGCCGGCACGAATCGTGGCGACCATCGCGGTGGCTTTCGCCGTCGGAAGTTTGATCGCCATAGTCATACGAATAGGCCGCGCTCTGGGCCGCATGCGCTCCCACACTTTCGCCCATGCCGACGCCGTGCGCCTGGTTGGCAGGTCGTACGGCAGCGACGTCGTGGTCATCGAGGCATCGGAGCCTGCGGCGTATTGTGTGGCGGGCCGCCCACCGGCGATTGTGGTGACCACCGCAGCTCTGGCCGCACTCGATGGGAACCAACTTGCAGCTGTCGTCGCCCACGAACGTGCTCACCTCGACGGCCGTCACGCCTACGCCATCGCCGCGGCGCGCTGCCTGACTGCTGTGCTGCCCACCTGCAGGCTGTTCTCGGGCGCAGCCACGCACATCAATTCTCTGTTGGAGATGTGCGCCGACGATGCGGCCGCTCGTCGCCACGGCCGTCAGCCCCTGCTCGCGGGCCTGTTGACCCTGTCAGGCGCCACCACCCCGGCTCACGGTCTGGCCGCCGCCGGTATCGCCGTACTCACCCGTGCCGAACGGTTATCGAAGCCACCGCGACGGTTCGCCCGCATCCAGACCCAAGTCGCGCTCAGCGGAGCCGTAGCGGCGATGGCCGCCACACCGTTCGCGATCGTCACTCTGTCCCTGACGGGCGTACTGATCTGCTTCGCGTAAGCGGGTCCCCGTGATCACCGACCCCCGGACATTCGACGCGGCCCAATGTGTTGCGGCACGCCATGATTGCGTCACTACGACTGCGGCAATGTCGTGGTGCTTCCGCAGCCGGCTACGCGTGAGGGAAGGTGGCCATGCACGCAACATGGGCGGCGACCGGTTCAGCCACCAGCAAGGCCAACACCGCCAAGCCCAGGGCTAACAGTAGCGACGTCACGATCCGTCGACGACCCAGTCGACCATTCGACTGCGTTTGATGCTGCTGAGGCCACCGCGACCGCGGTCCGCGGCAGGACACAGCGAGCGAACTCTTCACACGACCAATCTACTATGTCACTACGTATGTGACCATCGCTTCGCTTTCACCCGATGTGGGGCACGGCGTCGGTTCACCAACACTGTGTTGGCGGCCTTCTGCTCCACTTCTACGGCAACGATCGCCGCCGTCCCCACAGAATCGCGGCGACGAACGGGACCCGCGACACCATCGAAGGTGGCGCTCAAGCTGTCACACTGAGCAACCTGGCTACATCAGGCAAAGCACCGCGCACGGTATCCGTGACGTCGCCAGACAGATCAGCGCGAGCAGCAGCACCTACGTCAACGAGCTGTCGCCGCTCCTCACAAATGGGAATTCACCATGACCGCAGGATCGCTCATCGAATGCCATCAAGTCGACATCTCCACAATGAAGTCACCGCGGCAGTGACGAATGTCGCTGCAGCGAGCTGGGTTTGGCGTCGAACTGGGTGCCGCCGCGTCGTCGCCACGGTGTCAGTCATCCTTGTCGGCGGTGCTCGGCAGGTCGGTAGGCCGTCGCGGCTGTTGGTGCAATCCGCGCAGAAACGCGTTGTAGGCAGCAAGTTCCGCATCCTCGCGTTCGACGTCGGCCTCCCTTTTCGCCGTCTCCGACTCCTCGTCACGGCGCCAGCGGATGGCGAAGATCACTGTGGTCAGCAAAGCGACGGGCTCGCCATAAGACCACGCCAACGCGCCGGCCACCGCCTGGTCGGCGACGGGGTCGACGTTCCAGTCCGGTGGAGGATTGGCAAAGGTCTCAGTGAGCGTCCGCGGTGCCATCATCAGAATGACACCGATGAACACGTGCAGTGGCATTTCGACGAAGATGTCGAAGAAGCGGCCCAGGTTGCTTTGCCGGACCGGCAAGGGACCGGTCGACAGTATCGGCAGGATGAACAACAGGCCGCTGACGAGGAAGAACACCTGCAGGGCTACGTGTCCGGCCACGCTGGCCGCCGCCGCATCGAATAGGTCGGAGAGGTACAGGCCGTAGTAGCTCAAGAGGAAAACCGGAATAGTGAAGCCGGGGTGCAACACGATCCTGCTCGCCCGGCACCGAAGTCCAGCCAGCGCGGACATCACGACGTAACGTCCGAGGCCACTGTGGGGTGTGGACCTGAGTAGCAACCGGCCAGGCGCACCCAGAACCAGCAGAGGCGGAACGAGGATCGACAGCGTCAGGTGCTGAAACATGAAGGCACTGAACAAACGGTAGCCATAGCCGTCGATGGCCAGGCCCGTCACCGCCGCCAAGGCGATACACCCTCCCAGGAAGCTCGCCGTCCGCGTCCACGCCCACTGGCGGCCTCGCGATCTGACGACTCGAACGGCGAGCACGTACCACACCGCCAATACCATTGCCAATACGGGCAGTAACGGAACCGGTGGCGGTAACCAACCGAGCATCGCCCAAATCGTAGGCGGTGAGGTGGGGAGCACTACCTGACCGATCACGGTTCCGCCCACCATCGAGTCACATTGGCGCGCCCGGGTGTACGCCGGGCCCAGGGGCGACGTGGAGCCGAGGCGGGGTCGCCGTTCACCGCGGGGGTCCTGAGCCGGATGCGGTCTCGGCGGCGAGGCGACGGACCACCGGTTCGAGGTCCTCGGCGAGCAGCGCCCGCAGGAACACCGCGGCAACGCGATGCGACCGGTCCAAGACGATGGTGGACGGGATCACGGTAGTGGGATACTTCGCGCCCAAGGCGATCATCGTGCGCATCGGTGGGTCGTATATCGATGGGAAGGTGACCTTGCGATCGACGATGAAGTCGACCGCAGCTTGGCGGTTGTTGTCGCGGACGTCGATACCAAGGAAGGCGACCCCCTCGTTTCGGGTCGCGTCGTACACCCTTTGCAATTCGGGCATCTCGGTCCGACAGGGACCACACCACTGACCCCACACGTTGATCACCACCACCTGCTCGGCGAAGTCATCGAGTGACAACGTGCGGTTGGGGTCCATAAGGTCGGGTCCGCGTATCGGCCCCGGTCGACCACGACTCAAAGGTGGATCGTAGAAGATGTCGACCTGCCCCCCTGGCGACACGAACTCGAACGTGCCACCCTGCGCGACGGCGTCGTCTCCGCTGGAGCATCCTGACACTGCGACACCCAGCAGCAACGCGCTCAGGCCCGCCGCGGTGCAACGCCGTATCATCGGTGGCCAAAGTATCGGAGATCGCCGCCGTCGCCAACGCTCAGCGCCCATGTCCATGTGCCGCTTCGGGGGAACCCTCCGGGCGCCCCGTTGAGTCGATGGGTCAGTCCAAGTGCCACTCGCGCGGAGCATGCTGCGCATCGACCCGACGACCTCCGTGACTGGGCGTGCGGCGCCGGCGGGGCCCGGTCAGCACGGCGCCTTCTACGTAGAGACTACGTAGAAGCCTAGCGCAACCACTCACGACGAATGCCGGGACGACGACGACAGTGATGAGCCGGACCGACCATGCGGCAATCCGAGGCAGAGGATAGGGGCACCCCTCCGCCGAAAAATCGCGAGCGAACAAGGGCCGCCCGTACATCGTTGGCGGTCATCACGATTTTGTTGCTCGGCTGAACATCCACGCGCCTTCATGTCACGGGCCGCGGCTGAGGTGGTGGCGTGGCGGTTTGCCCGCTCGCAACATGATGACGGCGATCGCGATCAATCCCGCGACGGCGCCCGCCAGGATCCACAGGGCCGGGTTCGCGACTTCGGGTTGTGGGCCGGTATGGGTGTCGTCGTAGGAATGTGTGGTGGGCGTGGTTTCAGCGGGTGTGGGAGGGACTGTCGAGGAGTCCTGTGTCGACGTCGGCTCCGCAACGACGGTCGGTGCGACGGACGAGGCGAGTCCGAGGAGGGTGGCCACGACTGCGGCGACAACGGCCGTCTGCGCGGGCCGCCTCCGGGGTCGTCGTCGACACCACGTGCGCGCCGTGTTCCTCGTCATCTCACGAAGTAGATGGTGGCAAAGAGCGCGATCCACACGATATCGACGAAGTGCCAGTAGTAGGACACCACGATGGCGGCCGTCGCTTGGGCGGGGGTGAACTTGCTCATGCGCGTGCGCACGAGCAGCAGGATGAAGGCGACGAGGCCGCCAATGACGTGCAAACCGTGGAAACCCGTCGTGAGGTAGAAGACCGAGCCATAGGCGCTGCCGGCGATGGTGGTTCCCTCCCGCACCAGGCTGAGGTATTCGTATCCCTGGCCGAGCATGAAGAACAATCCCATGAGGAAGGTGACGAAGTACCACCGGCGCAGGCCGAATACGTCGCCGCGTTCGGCGGCGAACACTCCCATCTGGCAAGTGAACGAAGACGCGATGAGGACCAGGGTCACCGGCACCGCGAGCGCGAGATTCAGCTCGGTGGGTGGTGGCGGCCACTCGTCGGCCTGGGCACGAGCGGTGAAGTACATCGCGAACAGACCGGCGAAGAACATCAACTCACTGGACAACCACACGATCGTCCCCACGGCGACCATGTTGGGCCGGTTCAGCGAATGAACCCGTGCCGTGATGGCGGTGCCACTTGTCATGTCGTTCCTCGTCGAGCCAAGTCCGCAGACTGTCTACTGAGTCACTACCTACTATTGCACATAGTAGTTGTGCGATAGTTGCGCGTTGGGGGACCCCGATTTGAGTCGTCCGGAAGGCGAAGCGGGAGAATGCTTTTTGGACCGCGTTCCTTGCGGTGGAGCACGCGAGATGCAACCGTGCAGACGATGATCCTTGCCATGCGCGTGGACATTGGACGCGGTTGCTCGTAATCTTTCCGTGACCTACGTAGCTAGACCATAGATGTCCCTGCGTGTGAGGATTGATGTTTTGAGGATGAACCGCCCTGCCGCAGTATGCCGATCGGCGGGTGCTCTCGTCGTGGCGGTAGTGTTGGCACTGACACTCGGCGATTCGGCGGGTATCGGGCGGGCCGATCCGGCTTCCGATGCCCTGGCCCGCTTGACGGAGCTCTCTCGCGAGGCCGAGCAGACCACAGAGGCCGTGTATTCGGCCGAACTAGACCTCGAGGCGAAACTAGCGGCGCAGCGCACGGCTGAGGATCGTCAACGCTCCGAACTGGAGGCGATGACCGTGGCGCGGGCCAATCTCGCCGAGTATCAGACCGCCGTGAACCAGGTGGCGGCCGCGTCGTACATGGGCGGTTCCACCAGCACAATCAGCGCGGCGCTGAACGCGGAGTCTCCGCAACGCCTACTGGACGACCTTTCGGCCAGCAAGGTGATGGCGGCTCAGATGTCGGACCGCATCAAGGCCTTTCGCGCTGCATCGGCCCGGGCCGACGACGCAGCGCGCGCGGCGCAGTCATCGGCGCTGGCAGCCCGTACCGCCGCGGAGCAGGCATCAGCCGTCCGCGCAGGCCTGCAATCCAAGCAGAGTCGGCTGCGAACACAGATAGCAGAAGTAGAGGCGCTCTACCGCGCACTGACTCCCGACCAGCGTGCGGCGCTCGCCGATCCCGGGCCGGTGCCGCCCGCGCCGCCGGCCCCACCAGCGGCAAACCCCGCCATCATGGCATTGCCCGAGGCGATAGCGCCGGCGGGGCCGGGTCCGTCCAATGCGCCCGGTGGGGCAGCGGTCGTGCAGGCGGCGTTGACCCGTGTGGGTGCGCCCTATTCGTGGGGTGCGACAGGACCAGATGCGTTCGACTGCTCGGGGCTCATCAAGTGGGCGTTCCTGCAGAACGGCAAGTCGCTGCCGCGATCTAGTCAGGCGCTGGCGGCGGGCGGAGAACCCGTGGCGACGGCCGAAGTGCAGCCCGGCGACATCGTCACTTTCTACTCGGACGCCTCGCACGCGGGCATCTACATTGGCGATGGGAACATGGTGCATGCCTCGACGTACGGCACTCCGGTGAAAGTGGCGCCGATCTCGTCGGCGCCGATCTACAACGTGCGCCGCTACTAGCCGGCTACCGTAGCGTTGCCCGCCTTCACCTGCCCAGGCAATGTTTCAGTGGCCGAGTGCGTCGGCCATCCGCAAGGGGGCCCACCGTGTCGACGACATCGCGGCAATCGTTGTCGCAGGAGCACCTGCCATCTCAAGGAGTGACCAGAGGCGTGACTGACCTTGGCGTTGCCAGACCGGAACATAAACTCATTCGCGCGGACCCCGGGTGGGTCCGAAGGACACGAGGCTCAAGGAGGACCGTGTACCTGGCCACGCGCGCCGTCATGACCACACTGGTGGCGCTGGCGTTCTTGCTGTCCGGAGTCGGGGTTGCTGCCGCGCACACCTCACTGGTTGGTTCTGATCCGGTGAACGGCGCGACCGTCGCCTCCCCATTGACCGCCGTCGTGCTGAACTTCTCCGAAGAAATCAATCCAGCGTTCGCTGACGTCGCCGTTACCAGCGCTGATGGTCGAAACTGGGTGTCCGGCTCGGCAAGCGTCGAAGGTACGCGCCTCACTGTCGCCCTCGGACCCGACCGGCTCACCGACGGCCTGTACACCGTCGGCTACCGCGTGGTCTCAGCAGATGGCCACCCCGTCTCCGGCTCGTACTCGTTCACCATTGCCGGCGTTGGCGAACAGCCTTCACCCACAGTTGCGCCATCCCCTGCAGCACCCAGCACCGATGAGCCGTCAGTACCGGCGCCCGGTTCGGACACCAAAGCATCCGTACTCACAGCGGCCGGCGTCGGCCTGGCCCTTGGAGGTGTGATCGCGTTCTGGCAACACAGGCGCCGTCGGAAGAACGCTGCCAATCACCCCGGCTCTGAACCCGGGCCTTCACTTGGCAGCTAATCGGCCCGGGACCGCTCCATGAGAAGGCCAATAGGTTTGGTGCCGGCGCCGTGAGAGCCGTCGTTTACAGAACTGCGCCCGGGGTTAGGCCGGGCGTGTTGGCGTAGCACTCCACAGTCACGGTCGAATATGCCGAACCGGGGTGGGATCCTGCCAGGCGCTGTCTACTTTTGCTGGCCGAGAGCGTTTCGTATCGCAGCGCCCAGGTCGGCGTAAGTTTTGATATCTAACTGCTTCCCGTTGACGAAGAAGGTAGGCGTGCCCTGCACGCCGAGGGCGGTGCCGTCGGCGATGTCGTCCTTGATTCGCTCAAGTGTGGCCGGAGCGTTGTACGCCTCATCCCACGCAGCTACGTCGAGACCCAGTTCGGTTGCGTATCCGCGGAACACCTCGTCTGCCGGGACCTGCTGTTCGCCCCATTGACTCTGCGTCTCGAACATCTTCTTGTACATGGGTTCGAACTGGCCTTGCTGCGCTGCTGCTTCTACCGCACGTGCCGCTCGTTCTCCGTTGAAGTGTCCGGGCATCGGGAAGTAGCGGGCGACGAAGGTGACTTGCTGACCGTACTGTGCGCGCAACTGCTCAACGGCGGGGAACGCCGCGCCGCAGCCTTCACATTCGAAATCGAGAAATTCGACAAAGGTCACATCGCTGTCGGGCGGGGAACTGAGGCGATGACTGTTCTCGCGCACCACCTGGGCTTCGCCGTCACCCTGTGTTCCACCCGCTCCTGCTGTACCGCCATCTTGACTTGAAAAGTACACACCGGCGCCGATCACCGCAGTGATGACTACAAACACAGTCAGCAGAATTCGAGTCATTGGATTCACGTCGGGAGTTCCTTTCGCTCCGCAGCGCTCTCTGAGCCTGAGCAATCTACGGTGTATCTACGTAAATAGTTCTACCACGATAGCTCTTCTCAACGTTCAAGCGTCCCTCGCTTGGCTTCCTACTCCGCTCAAGCGTTCGGAGTGCACCGCGGATCAGGGTTCATGGCGACATGCACACATGCTTATCGCCTTTTGGCGAGGGAGCGTTGGAGAGGTCGATCTAACCACCGTGTTGCGTCCCCGTGCTTGCCGATTCTGGTTGTTCATCACCACGATTCGGAGCACACCCGGAACCAATCACTGCCGGGCTCGATGTCGGGGGCGTTTCGAAAACCTTTGCGGTAATTATGTCGACATCAGTCCGATGCCTTCGCCCGCCGATACCTGCTGCGCTCCGTCTACCTCACCGCAGCCTGCCGCTACCGTTGGCACAGATACACTCCGCTCCCCGGGTCAGCAGGCCGTCAAACTGTCATCCGCCCCGTGCTTGAAGCCGTTCACCGATCCTCAGGCTTGAACCGCGCGGACTGGCGCACGTAGTGCGGCTTATCACACACTGGTCAAGGACGCAACGCGCTGCCACTCACCCATTCGTCCCACGGCACAGACCAATCTCCGTTCTGCCACTGTTCCAGCGGGGCGCCGCCGGTATTGCGGACCTCGACAACATCGCCCGGATTTGCGAAGTCGTAGTACCACTCGGCGTTTTCCGCGCTCAGATTTAAACAGCCCGCCGAAACGTTGGTGTTTCCCTGCGCCCACACCGTCGCTTCGCGGTCATGGAGGTAGATGCCGTCGGGACTGATCCGCACTGCGTGCGGGACGCTGATCTTGTATCCCGATGCAGAATCGACGGGCAATCCGTAGGTCGACGAGTCCATCAAGACCGGATTCTGTTTCTCCATCACCGTGTAAACCCCAGGCTGTGTCCAGAAAGCAATCGTCTTGCCCCCAACAGTCTGCGTCCCGCCCCTGCCCATCGATGTCGGCATCGTGCGGACCAAACGGCCGTTCTCGTAGACACTGACCTGTTTGGTCGTGTCATCGGCGATCGCCACCCGAGATGGCCCGATCCGGAAACCGACTTGCTTGTCCTGTTCTCCGAATAACCCACCACCCAGATCAGTGCCGTAGAGATCGGCTTTGACCGTGACCTCGGTCCCGGAAGGAAAATATTCACGGGGCCGCCAGTGCGCCTTGCGATCGTTGACCCACATCCAGGAACCGGCTACTTGGGGCGACGTTTTGACCTGGAGGCGCGATTCGGCCGCAGCTCGGTCCGGGATGTCGGCGTCGAAGGTTGCCACGATCACGGTTCCGACACCGTAGACGCCGCCGTCTGCCAGCGACGCTCCGTTAGTCATGCCCAGCCTGACCCCGACCTGGGATTGCGGCGCGACGGTAGAAAACTCCGAAATGGACGTGACGGTGCGGGCGTCAGAGCCCCGGCCCGTCGCGCTGAGCCTGTAGGACCGTCCGTATCCGAGTGGCTCGGCGGGCTCCCAGGCGCGTCCGCCCCCCACCATTCGACCGGCAACAACCCTGCCCTGTTCGTTCTGCATACGCACATCGGTCAGGGTCCCAACAGTCGCGGTCACCTTCACTGCTCCGACAGGGACCACATCGCTCGCGCCTGTTCTGGGGAGAATCTCGATTGCGGGAGGCTCGGGCGCAGCCTGCGGCGTCTGCTCAACCTCCACAGCACCGGGCGCAGTCACCGTATTCGACAGCCGAGACTTGACCGCACTCGTCTGCGATGCCGTCACGAGCACCGCGACAGCCGAAAACACGCTCAGCGCTACTACTTGTCGGCGTCCAGTCAACACTTTCATCACAACAATCCGTCGGGTCGCGCTCCTGCTATTACGTACCCACATAGTAGTTGGTGGAACGACCAACTGCCGTTCCGGCATGGCGACATAGCAGAAGGGCGGGCGCCCAGATTCAAAGCGACTGACTACCGGTGTTGGCGATATGTGTATTACGTCGTAGGCGGCGACCTACCGCAAATTACGCTCAACCTCTAGCTTAGACGCCGGTGGGACCGTTACACCGGGTTACCACGTCCGCGATGGCCGCATCCAGGCACGGGC
Organism: Mycolicibacterium hippocampi; assembly: GCF_010723735.1. Classification (GTDB taxonomy): domain Bacteria; phylum Actinomycetota; class Actinomycetes; order Mycobacteriales; family Mycobacteriaceae; genus Mycobacterium; species Mycobacterium hippocampi. Next base: position 124,662 of record NZ_BLLB01000001.1, read on the forward strand.
CTTCTCGGAAGCGGTGCTGAACATCATCGAGGTCGATGGCGACCTGGCCGGTGGCCGCTACCGATCGGAACGTGTCGGCCCCAGAGATCAGCAGGACGTCGGCGTAGTCCACGCCGTCGATCAATTCGACGGCGGCGCTGGTCACTCCGTGGAGCGTGGTCGCAATATCGGTGGGGTTGAAGAACTGTGAGGTGAGTTCGGCCATGGTGGCGCGAAGCCCCGCAGCGCATTCGTGGTCGTCCATGCGCGGACCCTGTTTTCGCTCGTTAGGTGAAGCGAAAAGGGGGGCGGTAAACAAGTCGCGAAGAGCTAATTTCTCGACTGTCCTAACCACAGGACGCGACGCAACGGCGCGATGCCGTTCCTGAGGGTGACACTACCCCGCTCGGCACAGGGCTGTGAGCACAGTCGTTCGCTCGACTAATGACATAACCGGAGTGTCTCGACGGATGAGGTGCATGCTGAGGGCAAGGCGATTGTGCCGCTTGCCGAGCAATGTGACGCTGAGAAGACGTGATGGGTGCGCCGCATGCCGGAAAGCCAACCCGATAAATCCCTCCACAATTCCGCTCAGCGAGGCGAACGCGCTGGTGCACGTGCAGCCGAGCTAAGGGTTCGCCAAGCCGCCTTGAAGGCTGGTGCAGGATCGCGGCGCCGCGACGCCGAGCTTTCTGCCCAACGCGCTCACGAGGCCCACGAACGGGCTCGTCAAGCGCACCATTCCGCTGCCGAACGCCACGAACGATCTGGTGATGCGCACGAAAAGGCCGCCGCAACCCATGAGCGCGCCGCCGCCGACAACATCGGCGACCCCGAAAAGCACCGTGCTGCAGCCGCCGAACACCGCATCGCCCGCGATGCCGACTACCGCGGCGCCCAAGCCGACTTCAGCGCTGCCGAAGACGAGCGATTTGAAAGGGAGGCACTCGGCACCTGAAGACCCCGCCGGATTGACCGGCTCGTTCTCGAGGAACGGGACGGCCTGTGCGCGAGTTGCCCTATTGTTTCTTCCGCGCTGCCGCGTCAGCCCTTCGGTGGGTAGGGGTCCTTCTTGCCGATTGTGTCGGTGTTCCGAATCTGGTTGTTGTCCTTGCGGTGGTCTCGAACCTCGCCGCCGCCGCTTCGTTCCGCAAAGCCCCGGGCGGCGTCATGCGCCTCACCCTGGGTGTCGTAACGTCCCGCAGCTTTTTCTGCACCGGAGCGTTTGGCGCTCCAGTCACCTGAGTCTTTGTCGTACTGCACGTCGTAGTCAGCCACGGTGCTGCTCCTTATCGACTGGATCGCTTGTTCACAATTTACTCCCGCCGTACGACACGGACACTGAACCACAGCCAAGGGCGACAGCCCATCAAACCGGCGGCCTTCGACCTTTCAAGAAGCCTGCTGCTGTTCGTGTTGGATCTCGTCGATGAGGCTACGCATGGTTCGCGTGCCGAGTTTGTGTACGTCGTCGCTGAGGTAGTGCTCGTTGACGCGTTCGCGCAGTCCGATCGCCACGTTGAGACGGTCGATTTCCATCGCCCCGCGCCAGGGTGCGGGGCGACGAAGCATCTCGGCCACCTCGCTGGACCGGGAGTGCAGGTAGTGCGCGCGGCGGTCGTCGAGGGGTCCTGTCACGCTGTTGCGACACGATCCGATACGACACCCGACGCGAGTGCGAATATCGGTGTGGCTCAGCAGCTGCCGTGCCGCTTTGGCCGATACGGTGGCTCCGAGTAGAGGCAGGTAAATGCCGCCGGCGGCGCCGCCGCCTTGATCCTTGTCCGGATCGGGGGCCTTGCGGTAGCGGGCCATCGTTTGGGGGTGGTTAACCTTTTCGAGCATCCCCAGGCCGACTGAGTAGGCATCGGCGTGACCCATGGCCAGCGCAGCGCGGCCGATGTTGCCCGACAGCCCCAGCGTGACAGTGAGGTCATGTTCACGAAACCGGTCAAGGACCCCAAAGGCGGTGCGAATTTTGCGGATACCTTCGTCGTCGCCACCGAAAGGGGAGAAGCGGATTTCGACGTCGCTGATCCCTGCCCCGGCGTATTCGGCGGCGAGATCGATGCCGAGGCGGCCCAGAGCGGTGGTCGACACCGTGATCACGGCCCGGGTGGGCTTGTCCTTGCCGACGGCCAGCCGGGTGCGTTCGGCGAGGTCGACGTTGAGGCGAGCGGTGCGCTCGTCGGTCACATAGAAGTGCGGGGCGGTGACGTGGGTGACCAGCACGGGGTGCTTCTCAACGGTCAGATCGACCAGCGCGGCGCGGGCCGCCTGGTCAGCGGAGAGGTTGTCAATATCGTAGGGCTGCCCGGTCCACAGCGGGAGTTTGTCGAGGCCGAAACTCTCGTCGGCCAGCCGCTCCGCTGCGGGCTCCCAGTACACCTGCAGGCCCGCGTCGGCGGCCGCCGCCGCAGCAGCCCCTTGGTGACGCGCAGCCTTGGTGTCGAGGGTGATGGCCTCGGTGCCTGCGTGCTCGCGGGACAGGAAGTCTTCGACCGGTTTGTGGTCGTTAGGTCCCAGCCGAAACTGAATGCCCATCGTGGTGAACGTCCTCTCGCCCCAGGCGTCGTTTCGTGACAGACTACATGACATAGGGACTGACAAAAGGAAGACAGGCAGACGATATGGGAGCTAATGCGCTCGCCTCGACCGTGTCGAGTGCGATCGAGCGCTTGGGATTGACTTACGAGGAGGTCGGCGGCATCGTCGATGCCTCGGCGCGCTCAGTAGCGCGCTGGACCTCAGGTCAGGTCGTCCCGCAACGCCTCAACAAACAACGACTCATCGAACTGGCCTACGTCGCCGACGCGCTGGCCGAAGTGCTCCCCCGCGACCAGGCCAACGTCTGGATGTTCTCGCCGAATCGACTACTGGCGCACGGCAAGCCCGCCGACCTGGTACGCGACGGCGAATATCAGCGCGTCTTAGCCCTCATCGACGCCATGGCCGAGGGGATCTTCGTGTGAGCGATGCGCTCGACGAGGATCTGGTGCAGCGCATCGACTCGCGTGGCACCATCCAGTGGTCGGGAACGTGCTTCCGGTACACCGGCGCCCAACGTGATCCTCTATCAGGGGAGGGGGCGCGTAGATTCGGCGGCAGGTGGAACCCGCCCCTGTTGTTCTCGGCGATCTATCTGGCCGATTCCGCGCAAGCATGCATGGTTGAAGTGGAGCGCGCCGCCCAGGCGGCATCAACGACCCCCGAGGGAATGCTCGAAGCCCACTACCGGCTGCACACCATCGACGCAACCCATATGGCGGTCCTTGATCTCACCACCTCCGAAGCCCGCGAAGCGGTGGGGCTCGAAGACGACGACATCTACGGCGACGACTGGTCGGCCTGCCAAGCAGTGGGCCATGCCGCATGGTTTCTGCACGTACAAGGCGTCCTCGTGCCCGCGGCCGGCGGGGTCGGCCTGGTCATCACCGCCTACGAACAACGCACCCGCCCCGGCCAGCTCCGCATCAGTCACAGCGAAGATTTGACACCCACCCGCTACCGGAAACTACGGCACCCGTGATCAGAAAACGGTCTCTGACCACCACCGCCCTACGGCCGCCCGCTGCCGGCGGCGACGCGAAGTCAAAACGCACCACCAGCTGCCGATACCCAGTCGAGAGACGGCGCTACGGCGCGGCCACCGCTACGCACCCGCGGAAGAACGACCACCAAGCAACACAGACTGTTGACAAACGCCACACCCGCCGACACCGCCCCGGGATCGCTTTGGCGGCGTCTCTAACCATGCGTACGAGGTCGTCCGCGCCGGACTGGCCTCGGCTCTACCGAGCAATGATCAGACTTTTTGCCATCCATGATGTCGGATTCGACATCGTTCGACATTTCATATGGCAATCCGACACGGAGTTTGGCAATCTACAGCGCGCGTCAACCGCGGGATGGTTCAGTATCCTCTCGGCGGCCTTGTTGGGTCGGCCTGCTGAATCTTCTGCGCGAGATCCGACCCGTCGGCCGAGACGTTGTACCGACCCATTGCGTAGTTGACGAACGCTGCGCCCTGAGCCACTGGGTCACGCAGAAACGGTGAGGTACCCGGCTCGTGGTAGGCGCGAAAGGTTGGCTCGATAAACTGGAAGGCGCCCTGGGACGGAGTTCCCTTGGCAGCGTTGGAATCCCAGTTGTTTACGGCGTTGATGTCGTTTCCGGATTCCCGGGTTGTCACGACTTTCATGCCGGTGGCCCAATTGCGGCGAGCCCGCGGGTCGGTAATGCCTTTTATGTCGAGCGCTCTGCTAATCGCGGCGTCAATCCCGCCCGCAACTGGCGACGAGGCAATGTCGCTGCGGCGCAGCCGCGTCCCGGCTTGGCGGTCGGCGAGCGGGCGCCGCCCCGAGTGAATCTGCCCGGTCAGATTGGCGGCCCTGGCCAGCTGCGGGAGGTTGAAGCTCGGAAAGCCACCGCCTCGCGAGGAGCCCATCGGCCTACCGATCCCGGCTCCGCTGGCGCCAAATGGTGAGCCCCCGCCTACAGCGCCGCCACCGCCGTAGGCTATAGACCGCAGCATCGCCGCCATCTGCGCGTCGCGGGTTTTGTAGGCCTGCACGACTTGTTGTTGTTGGGCGACGCGCTGGCGCAGGGCGACCAGGAGTGCTTTCTGGCCGGCGGGGGTGTTGGTGAACGGGGCCAGTCCGTTGGTGTCGGCGGCGGCGCCGTTGACGACGGTGCCGGAGCTGGTGCGGCCGGTGCGGTCGGTGCGGGCGGCTTCGTCGAGCTGGGTGCTCAGTGCCCGGTCGTTGCCGGCCAGGGTGTCCAGCGCCGGGCCCGCGCCGCCGGCGAAGGTGGAATAGTTGGTGGCCAGCTGCCCTGACAACGGCGCCATCTGCGCCTGCCCCGAGCGCACCAGTTCCCTGGCGCCGGAAAGCTTCATCACCGAGCCCGCGGCGGGTCCTTGCCCGGAGGCCGGTGGATCACCGAACAGCGAATACGCGCGGCCCAGCACCTCACCGACCTGAGCCACCACCGCGCCAACCGACACGAAACCAGTATCAGCGACCCAGACCCACCCCCCAGACACAAAATCCGGAAGCGGGTGGCCTGCGCTCTCGCTAGCGCGGCTGGGCGTCGGTGTTCCCGAAGCAGGGTGGACCCCACAAGCCGCGACCGGCCCCGCGGGCTGAGTCCTCCGCGGCGGCGACCTCGCGTGCTCGCTGCGGCGGGTGGGATGAGTCGAAGATGTGGCTGCGCCCGGCACCCGCGGCCGCGGCCAACACCGAGAGATTTCCCATTGCAGTCTGGATGTACCTGTGTGCGGCCGTAGCGATCGTGCGCATTCTGGCTGGCATCAACGATCACTGCGACCCGTTGGTTAAGCAGGGTCGTCGTGGCGAACGCGGTGGCCTGGCCACCCCGGCACGCCTCGGTGTAACCCGGGCGCTTCGTCTCCGGGGTGTCGATGCCAAAACACGCATTCGCAGTCGGCCTCGCACATCGTTGATGACGTCCACGGTGTCACCGTCGATGACCCGCGGCACCGTCGCCGTAGCTGGTGCGGCGTCAACCGGAGCAGCGCACGCCGAGGCAGGCGGCAGCGCCACAGCTGCGACCATCGTCGACACAGTCACCGAAGGTGTTCTCATGCAGCCATTTTCATGGCCGCGCCGAAACCCGCCTGCACGAATTTTGACTGGGTGGCGTCACGGGCCGACGAGTTCGGCGATCAACGCTTCCACCCGTGCCGCGCTTGGGGGATCCAGCGGCTTGCCCGCTTCGGCAGTTTCCACCAGTTCTGCTGAGAGCCCGCCCACCGCGGCCGCCTCACCGGCGCTCAAGTTCGCTCGGCGTCGTGCCGCGTAGAGCCGCTGGCCCGACGAGGCGTCCGGATGGGCTGCGGTCTTGAGCATGAGGTCGTCATAGCGGCCGCGAATCAGCCCCAGCGACTTGACCACCTCAGCCGGCGAGCCCTGGCTGTGGCGCATCGCCCGCGCGGCAAGTGCCTCTAACTTGCGCAGGTCGGCCAGGATCGTCGACGCGCGGTTGGCGAAGTCCGGTGACGAAGCCGGGGGCAGATCGTCGATCGCAGTGGCGAAGCGGGCCAAGGCCAACTTGAGCGCATCCACCACCAGCGCAGCGTTCTCGGACCCATCCGGCGGCGGGGCGGCCACTTCATCAGCCGTGCCTCCGGCTCGGATGCGCGCTATGGTTCCCGCCGGCCACTGCAAAAGTTCCTCCAGGGTGTGTCTGGTGCGCTCCCTGGGCCAGGACCGGCCTTTCTCAAAGTGGATCAGCGCCGGGGCTGTGATGACTTTCTGGCGTGCCAGCTCACGCTGGGAAATCCCTAATTCACGTCGGCGAGCTGCGACAGCGGCGCCCGCACGGGCAATCCCGTCGTCTACACCGCCGTCCTCCACCGCGCCAGTGTATCCAGCGGTTATCACGGTTTCGGAACAACACGAGGCACATCCTGGCCCGATGCCAGTGAAGAACGCGCTAACGCTGACCGGCTGCGATTGACAGACCACGGCGCAAAACTTCAGCGCTGGAATTTATCGCTAAGTATTGCAGCGCAAAAGTTTGGTGCTAAAGTTGCGGTCATTCGATGACGCATTGGGAGGAGCGACGGTGACAGTGACACTCGAACGACCAGTGGTGCGCAACAGCACCCAGCCATGCATTTCCGATCCGGATCGGTGGGCCGCCGGCGGTCAAGATCCGGAGCTGAAGGCACTGTGCCGTGGTTGCCCGCGGCGCTGGCAGTGCGCCAAGGATGCCCTCGACACCCCCGGCGCCGAAGGCATGTGGTCAGGGGTGCACATCCCCAAAGAAGGCCGCGGCCGAAAGTTCGCTCTTCGCCAACTGCGATCACTAGCGGCCCATGGTGGCCTCCACGTCGGCGCCGAGGCCGATGATTGACAGAGTAGGCCGACAACGGACTGTCACTGTCGGCCTCCGCAGGAACAAGAGCAAGCTGAACGACCTGAAGTCACGCGTGCAGGGAGTGGACCGACCGCTGCGTGCCTGCATCGACGTGAGCCGGGTGGCACGTCCATCTCGCACGCGAGATGTGCGGTGACCTCGTCAACACGGGATCACAAGTGTGATACCGCGTCCATCGACGCCATAGGCTCCCGACGTGCCACCCCACTTTCTCGACAGGGCCACAGATGCTGGTCGCGAACCGCGGTGGCTCCTGTGAAAGATGGTGCGGCGTGTCATCCCCGGCAGAACTGCGTCATGGGGCATGCTCAAACCCGGCGACGGATATCCGTCGCCTCGCGTAGCAGTATCCGGTAGCCATCGCGGACGCCCTAGGTCGCGCAGGCCCAGGCTATGCGACGACGACCGAGGTGACGGATATCCGTCGCTTCACACACGCCGGGCCGATAGCCGCGGAGGACGCCATAGGCCGCGAACCGGGTAGGTGACGAGGACCGAGAGGAGATAGCGCTCCCGACCACCGCTTGCCGTAAACGCAAGCGACACAACTACATAGCCATCTCAGAAGCAGCACCAACGGCGAAACCCCCGGCCCGTAGGGCCGAGGGTCGTCGGGGTCGAGTTGCACCTCGAACCCGCTTGCTTTCTCGCTTCTCCCCCTTGCTGAAGGGAATCGTCATGAAAGACGCATTCCACGGTAGCGCACGCCTGCCTCACGGTCTACAGGCGGCGCACCGTGATACCGCCACCGTCCTGACCCGCCCCTACCACGGGTCCAGCCCGCGGGCCCGTCGACGCGGCACCGCCCACACCGCCCCGGTGTGGATACGCCGCGCGGGCGGGCACTGCTTTGATCGCCTGCCCCGCATCGCCCTGGACGTCGAGGTCAGCTGGGGCGCGATCCCCTGCTGGAGCGGGCGAGCGGCCCGCTGGATAGAGACCACCGTCCCTACCGCCTACCACCAGCGATACGACACCCATGTGCGCCCGGCAATGCCGGGCAACCCGGTCAGCCTCAAATCTGTGGTCGCGGTGGCCGCGGCGCGTGCCTCGTTCGCCGATCACCGGACCGGCCGCGACTGCCGGCCCACCAACGAAACGCTGGCCACAATGACGAAGCTGTCGGTGCGCACGGTGCAGCGGGCCTCGACGGCCCTGCGACTGTTAGGCGTCGCCACCGAGGTGATGCGCGGACGCCAACGCACCCGCGACGAGCGCTTCGCGAGTTGGCGTGTCGGAGACCGCGGCCGCGGCTGGGCATCGGTATGGGCACTGCACGACAGTCGGATTCAGTCACTGTCACCCCATCCCGAAGGGTCTCACTTAGTACTTAAAACCTCACCTAAGTCAGTTGTTACTACCCCAACCCGGCGATACGCCGGTCGCAGCGGCGCTCCGCGCCGCGCAGACCCGGACCAAAGAGCCCTCGTCCTGGCAAACCGTTGGATGCACGACCAGCAAAGCCCGCCCTGGGCACGTCGCTACCGCACCGCCACGCCCTGGGCCAGGGTGTTGGGGCAGGTTGCTCAGCACGGATGGACACCTCGTGACATCAATCAACTGATCACCGACTGGGTCGGTACCGGTCACTGGGTGCCGGAGAGCCCACACAGACCCGTCGGTCTGCTAGGGGCCATTCTGGCCGCCCACGGCAATCCCGCCGAACGGCCTGCGGCCCTTGACGAAGCACGTGAACAGGCCGAGCTGGCCGCCGCCCGCCAACGCGTCGCCGAGCAGCTTGCCGAACGTGACGTCAATCGGCGCGCACGCGATGCCGGGCGTGCGGCGCTCGAGGGTCCTGGGCGGCGCGCCGCGCGAGAGGTGCTCGACGAGATCGCCCGTCGGCGCCGCCAGCGCGGAGGTGGTCGGCCGTGAGCGCAGCGGCACGCACGCTAGCGGCGCCCGGCGTCGAGGTGCCACTGGCCTGCCACACCGATCCCGACCGGTGGTTCGACTCCGGTGCCCGCACCGCAGCACTTGCCGAGTGCCTCGCCTGCCCGCACCGGCGGTGGTGCGCACAGCGTGCACTGAAATATCAACCCCGCTGGGGGATGTGGGCCGGGATCTGGATCCCGGGCAGATTCGATGCAGTCAAGCATTTTTTCGATGCGGTCGCCGCTGACACCGCACTCCCCCACCCGCCTAACGCCGCCGCCCGACCTGCGCCGGCAGCGCCTGCCCGGCAACGGAATGTGGGGATTCCGCGCGGAGTGCCCGGCGCGCCGAGTGATCCGATAGCGCCCGCTGCGCTGGTATGGGCGCGTGCCAGCGGGCATTGCGAGATCATGTCCACAGGGTGCCGATTGGCTGCCAGCACTGTTTCTTCGCGAATTCCGGATCGCGACGAAGAACAGAAGACCTGCGCGTTGTTCGCGGTGTGCGCCCGCTGCGCCGACACGCTGCAGGACCTGGACCCCCACATCGCCCGGCGGCTCGGCTATCGGGTCGACAACCCCGCGGACACCGAGGCGACGCCCTTTTTCTGGCGCCAGAGATATCGGATGGTGCTCAGCGCTGACGGCGCACTCCACGACACCGCGCGCCCGGATCGGGAACCGCATGCGGTGGCCACTTAACCGCGGTTAAGTGGCCACGACAGGGTGCCCACGTCAATGTTCTGGCAGCACGGCGAACTCGTAGCGCAGCGCCTGCTCGACAAGCGCGCTTCGCGTTCCCGCATTCCACGCCTGCACCAAATCGTCGAGCCGCTTGCCGTTGGCGGCACTGACACCGGAGAGCACCACGGTGCGCGGGGCCGTCGCATGCCGCCGGCGGCGCGGCACCGCATTGGACGACGGGCGCTCAAAGAGCTGCCCCTCCCCCACGGCGAACCGCTGGTCGGCCCAGGTGGTCGCCAACCGGGTCGCGTGCGCCTCGATCGCGTCAAGCACGATGGCACCCATGGTCCTGGCCAATCCGCGACGCACCTTCTTCTCGGCGATCTGCACCCGGTACAGCTCGTCATAGACCTCGGCCGACAACAGTACCTCAGGTGGACGGAACCGTTTCCGGGCCGGGCTCGACGAGGCGCTCACCGACGCCAGGCGTCGCCGACGATCAACCTGTCCACCGCTGGTAGACGGCATCGGCGACGCGGTCGGCGCGGTCGCCGACCGCGCGGGGGCATGCTCAATCGGCGGCGCCGAATGCGCTGGCGGGGGCGCCGCTGGTTCGGTCACCGCGTCGGTTCCCGCGACCGGTGGTGGCGTGCGCGACTGCGGCAGCGGCCACAGTTCCTCGAGATCCTGATCGAGAGCGTGGGGGTCAAACACCGGCTTGGCCTTCTGCCGCGACGAACTCATCCGACTCGCTCCCCTACCGGCGAGGACTCGTAGCGGCGAAGCCGGGCCACGATCTGGCGGACCAGCTCCTGGTAATCGGCAGCCAGACCGCTAGGGTCACTGGTCCACATCGCCCGCGTCGGACTCTGCTTGTCCCGCAAACTCGCCAGCCGCACCCTGCGGTCGTCGTTGGCCAGCGCCACCAGCTCGCCGGCCGTTCTGTGCAGCGTGCGCATGTCGACCGCCGCGGCCGGCGCCGAGCGGATCGTGATGTCAAACGGTGTCGTGCCGCTCCCCTCAAGCATCTCGCTGACCTGGGCGAACACTTCCTCGTTACGTTTGACAGCGCGAGTGTTCACGTCGAAGAGCAACACGCCCAGCAGCTGGATGGATGCCCCTAGTTTGCGCGCCCGCCCGAATCGCCGCGCCAGCCGTTCGACACCGCCAAGGCTGGCCTGATCGTCACGGGTGGGAATGAGCAGATAGTTGGCCACCGCAAGATAGGTGTCGAGAAGCGGAACGTCGCCCGGTCCCGAATCAATCAGCACCAGGTCGTATCCCTGCGCCTCACACAGGGCGGTCAACGCCGATTCGAGATTGACGGCCATGTCGATGCCGTTCTCGGCCATCAGATGCGCGCCCGCGCCCACCACTGCCAACTGGGGGCCGCCGGCGATCACGTCCAGATTCGGACGAACGTTGCGCACCGGCACCAACGCAGAACCGAACTGCAGCGTCTGAGCCAGCGACTGGCCGCGGTCGCCCTCGATGCCGAGGTCTTCGACCGTGACATTGGCTTGCGGGTCGCCGTCGACCACCAGCACCCGGCGGCCCCGCTTGCCTGCGGCAGCGATCATCTCGGCGACCGCGGCGACAGTCGTCGACTTTCCCACCCCACCCTTTTGATTGGCCACCAGGATCGCCCGGGCCACCCCACTCATCGTCATACGTGCAACGTAAGGGTGTGCGCGCAGTCCCCCGACGCGCCACACGCCAAAGAGTCCGAACTGTTACCTGCGTGACTGTTGGGACGAATGTGACGCTGTGCGTACGTACGTGCGCCTGTGTCGGTGACCGCCCGGCAGCACGGCCGTGGCCACCTCCGGCAGTCCCGCCGCTCGTCTGCCCCAATGCCGGTGCACACACCGGGACGTGGCACGGATCGACTTCACGTGCGAGCAGCGCTGCGTTCGGTCCGGCGAGGAATCAGCCGAATGCGAGCCCGGGAGATCATCCGGGCACACGGAGGTGCCCACTGACGGATCGTTCCACGTGTGATGGTGCGTTCGAGAGCCGGTTGTTGTCCCAGGGGAAGACCCGTGGTCTGGACGGCGATCACCAGGGTGCAGGCCCGTTCGATCAGGCGGTAACTGCCCGTCCGTCATCCGTAGGTCGACCGAGTAACTGCCGGCAGATGCACGTGCCGCCAGCCGTGCGGTCATCCGTCAGTTGTCCGGAGATCGCAGGTCACTGCGTATTTTTTTCCGACGGGGGAGTGACGAATGGCGAGCCGTCGCCGCAGCCATCGACGCGAATCCGGTCACCGTTGTCCGGGTCCGCTGTGGGGCCACCGGGGTGCACGGCCACGGGTGGGGGTTCGTTCACGTGGTCAAAGACCGACAAGCCGCCGTGGTGGATACCGCGGCGGCAACCTTAAGGACCCCGACACTACGGCGGCTGTGACGCACGGACCTGGACCCAAGTTCAGGCATGAGCCGGCGGGGTTCAGCGAGAGGAGGCGTCGAGCGTCAGCGCACCGCTCTGCAGCTTGACCGCCGAAGACGCGGCGAGCCCGCGGCCGCCGGCGCGGGGTGGCCGGTCGCGGGCTCGCTGACGATGGGTTCGGTCAGCGAAGGTGGGGGAGCGACGTCGGAACCGGCGCGCGCTACCCGAGCAGACCGGAGGATCCCGGCACGCTGGCAGCGACGTGCCGAATCCAGGAGCTGGGACCGCCAAATCGGGGAAACGTCCGGGCTAGCTGCCGTTGCCCAGCGCGGCGAAGCGGCTCCGAAGCTCGTCGATCCTCTGGAGTAGCACGTGCACATCGTGCGGTCGACGGCTGTCGAGACCAACGATGGCGGGTGCGGTGCGCCATTCAGCCGCGGCCAGGCTCAGCACCGCCATCGTCGCCGGCGTCCACGCCGCGTCGCCAGCGTCGACAGCCAGCTCATCGATCCATTCCCGGTCCTCGTCGGGCAGCTGGTAGTGCTCGGCCTGCGCCACGATCGCCGCGGCCAGCCCCATCAGCGTGCAGCGATGCTCCTCGATCCACCGGATCTGAGCCGGCCGACGCTCCTGGGCCATCCGGGCTGCCTGGCGCGCCGCGCGGGAGAGCTTCTCGTCAGGGCGGTCATAACGCAACAGGGCTTCCAGCCGGTCGATGCGGTCGATCACGCCCTGCTTGCCGACGCCGACCTGAGCTCCGAGCTGAGACAGGAACAGACCGCGCTCACGCCCAGCTTTGAGGAAGTGCAGTTCGCGGCGGCGGTCTTCCCACCACAGCCAGTTGTTCAGCGTCAGAGCGTCACATACATCGGCCTGTAGCACCCACAGCGGAATGGGCGGAGCGCTGTATTTGCGCAGGTAATCGAGCACCTCACGCGGATCGGAGTCCTCGGAATCCGGCAACCGATCACGATGGCGATCGTCGACTTTCGTTCGCCGCTTCGCGATCGTGGTGATCGCCCGCACCACCTCGACGCGGTGGACCATGGGGCGGGCGGCCATGGTGTCAGTATTTCACTGACAGATACCCGCGGCGCCTTTCATACCCAGGGGACACGCCGACAGACGCTGCGCGACACCGCCGAGCAGAGACACCGTAGCCACCCGGTACCGGTCGGCGGTGCACGCTTGAATGGTGGGCGATCATCCCCGAGGCAGTGCCGAACGACGCTCGCCGTCAGCGTCGTGAACCATCACGTGACGAAAATCGGTCGGTGCCGCCCGATGGGGCTGAACCGCCCTTCGGATCGGCCGAGCCGCCCGACCGATCAAGTCCGACGCGGCCATGCTGCGCCACCCAGATTGATCAGCACTGACGAACGAGCACCACCGTTGACACGCTGAGCGCGCCGCCACTGCACCGCGAGAACGGCAACCCGGCGTTGGGGGAGGGGCGCCCTCGGAGCCACACCCGCGGCCGACTTAACCGCGGTTAAGTCTGTTCGCGTGATGTGACATGCCGACGGGGACACGCCACCCATCCGCCCGGATAGACGCCGCCGGGCGCACAGCCGGGAGCTTAACCGCGGTTAACTCCACGTATCCGGCCGCATCGCGGACCGGGGCCCCACGCCGGGCTCGACCGCCAGCCACCCGGAGTGGGCATCTGCGAGTCCGTCGCCCAGCCGATTCGGTGTCAGTGCCGCCACGGTGCCGCGTGTCGGGACGGCGGCGCCACCCCAGCGGCCGTAAGGTGGGCGGGTCCGATCCGAAGTACTCCGCACAGCCGGGGGAAGCATACGGAAGGCCATTCCATGGCGATTCATGTCGTGCTCAATCAAAAGGGCGGCGTCGGTAAAAGCACCATCGCGGTCAACCTCGCCGCCGTCACCGCCGATGTCCTCAACCGCGGCGACGACCCCGAGGCCAGTTCACCCGTCCTCGCGCTGTCGGTCGACCCCCAGGGATCGGCAGTGTGGTGGGCGTCGCGCATCAACGCTCTGCCGTTTCACATCGCCCAAGCCCACGACGACCTCGCGGGGCTGGCCGCACTGAAGAACCTGCCGGGAATCGAGCATGTCTACGTCGACACTCCCGGCTGGATCGACCTGAACACCAACGGCGACGGCGCCGACCCGCTGGGCAGCGGGCCCGCCGCCGATGTGCTGCGCGCAGTGCTGGACATGGCCGACCAAGTCATTGTGCCGATCGAGACAGAACCTCTGAGCTTCGACCCGACCGCGCGAACCATCACCAAGGTCCTCGAACCACGCGGGCTGCGCTACCTCGTGGTCATCAACAACTGGGACCCCCGCGACGGCACCTACGACCTCAACCAGACCAGGAACTTCGTCAAAGCCAACGGCTGGCCGCTGGCCAACACCGTGATTCGACACTACAAGCTCCACGCCCGAGCCAGCGCCGAAGGCCAGGTCGTCACCGAATACCCACTCAACCGAGTGGCCCTACAAGCCCGCGAAGACTTCTACAAATTCGCCCTGGAACTCAACGTCGGGGGAGCGCGCTAATGGCCCGGGGGCAACGCACCAATCTCGCCGATCTCGCCGGCGCCGTCGGGGACAAGTCGCCGGTCGACACCAGCCACCCAAAACCCGACGAGGCAGGCCGCAGCGTGCCACTGACCGACCTCACCGCCAACCCGCGCAACCCCCGCGACGACGTCGGCGACCTCGCCGACCTCGCCTCGATCACCGACATCCAGCTCCAGCCGGCCCTGGTGGTCAGCAAGGCCGCCTATCTCAAGCTCTATCCAGACGATCCGATCACCACCCGCTACGTCGTCATCAACGGATGCCGTCGCTTGGCCGCGGCCCACAAATACGGGCGCAGTGATCTTGCCATCGTCGTCAACGACGGCGTCGCACGCGATCGCATCACCCTGATCTCCGCGTGCATCGCCGAGAACGTCGACCGCCAAGACTTCGACGTCATCGAGGAAGCCCGAGCAGTCGAAGCGCTCATCGCCGAGTGCGGCCGTGCCGTCGATGCCGCCAACCGGCTGCACAAAACCGAAGCATGGGTCTCGCAGCGGCGGGCACTGTTGAAGCTGGCACCCGAACTGCAAACCGCCTTGCGGCGCGGTGAACTGGCCATCCGCGACGCACGACAACTCGCGCGGGTACCGCTGGCCGAACAAGTGGCGCGGTGGCAAGCCACCCTCGACCGCAACAACGACGGCGGGACGGAAAACCGTCAGCGTCCGCCCAGCCGGTCCCGCGTCATCGCCTCCGCGCTCGCCGACTTCGACACCGAGCCCGACCAACTCGCCCACGCGCTGCGTACCTATCTCGGCGCCGACGGCGTCGACAGGCTGATGGTGCTGCTGCGCGGCCTCGGAAACTAGGGTCTATACATCGGTGAGGTCGCCGAGATGGCCCGGGGTCACGAACTGGCCCAACGCGTCGAGATAGCGCTGCGCCACAGCCCGGTACTTGTCGGCGGCGTCCTGGCCGGACTGGCCGGCGTCGAGTAGGTCCTGCTGCGCGGCGATCAACAGCCTATTGGCCTCCGTCAACGACACGATCTGGGCCCGCAGATCCTGCAGGACGCCATCCGACACCGGCCGGCTCGCGGTAGGAGGACCTGGGGGAGAGGGCAATTCGTCGGCATAGACATACCACCGCAGCCTCTCCGGACGTGGCATCGCCCCACCACGCAGCTGCCCTGCAGTGATGGCTTTGATCAGCGTCCGCGGATCCTTGCCCAGCCTGGAGGCAGCCTCCTTCAACGGCACCACATCACCTTGTGGTTCCGTTTCCACTCCCGGTGGCGGCAGCTTGGGCTGGTTCATCCCGCTTTCAGTAAATCCCCTTGATCACGGACACCGACAACAGCATTATGCTCCTAAATAGGCCCATTGCAGCAACATCTGCGCCGACACCCGCAAGCCATGTCGCTAATTAAGGTCATCAATGTCGTAAACTTGGGCCAACGCAATGCAGCGCTCCACGCGTGTGACCGCTAGCGTCCGGGAAAGGAACGGCTGTGGCCAGATCCAAAAGTGAGACCGACACCAGACCGAAAAGTGAGACCCGCCAACTCACTGCCGGTGTGTACGTCCGTTTCACCCCCGACCAACTCGACCGGCTGCGCTCGGAAGCCAACCTGCGCGACTGCAGCGTCCAGCAACTGCTCCGCGATCGCTCCCTAGGTGCCAATCGCACCGCCTCCTGACCCGACCCCCCGGGGGAGCGCCCCGCCGGGCAGCACGGCCAGCGCAGCAACTTGGGCGGTGACCGCCCACCAGCTCCGAAATTCCTGTTGACCGGGCGGCCCCGGAGTGACCGCCCTCCACTGACGCCACACCCCAGCACCCGGCACGAGGACGCCGAGAAGGCCTGCCCGCGCCGATGTCGCCGTTCGACCGGGCATTTGATCGCCGCCCGCGAGAGGGCGACGAACTGGCCAGCGCCGCAGCGGTGCTCACGCCGACGTCAGTCAGCAGGCGGGTTGCTAGGCACCAGCTCGACCACGATGGCCCGCTACCCGGTAACCGGCGAGCTGACCGACCCGCCCGCTGCGGTGACCTCACCCCGTCGCGCCGAGTCGCGCAGCGGCGCCCAAGATTCGGCTCACCGTCGTGTGGTGCACTTCATGCCTGCGCCCGATCGTGCTCGGCGCCGTCCCCGCCGCACCGTCGGCAAGAATCCGGGCCACCAACTCCACATCCTTGGCGGTCACACCCTCATGCACCAACGATTCCGCGACCGGCCGCCACCGCTGCACCCCTCCTGAGGACAAGCCCTGACCAGGCAGCGAATCGGCAACCGACCCCGCGGGTGACGCGCCGGAACCCACCACGGTCGCTACCGCACTGAGCGAGCGCTGGGCAAGCCTTTGCGGGCACTGCTCAGGGTTCTCGTGCACAGGATGCGACCCACCCGCCGGTGCAACCCCTTCTCTCACAGCACCTGAGTCGGCGGGCGCCTCGCGCCGGGTCGCTGCGGCGGAGCCACCCGCGTAAGACGACCCAGCAGATGAGCTCGCGTTCACCGCCGGTCCCGGCCCTGGCGCCGACACAGGGTTGGCGGATTGCGCGTCATCGACACCGTCCCGGACAACACCGGAGGCCTCCGCTGAAACCGCCACCGGCACCGACAGTTCCGGCGCCCCCACAGCGGCAGCAGCTCGGGACGTCGAAAAGCTCTCCACCCGAGCGGGTCTCGCCATCGACAGCAGGCACAACGTGGCATGAGCGATCGCCACATCAATGACTGCCGGCCATATCCACGACAGCGACTCACGAATCCCCAGCACCACGGCAAATGAGCGCAACGCATCGAACGACAAGGCGAACGACCCGACAGCCAGCGCGGCCGTGAGTGCCAAACACGTCCAGTACACCCACCCGGCCGAGCGGGCACGTACCAGCCACGTCGCCGAATGAGTCGCGGCGAGAAGCACGATCGGAGGTACCAGCGCCGCCCCCGCAGCCAACCACCCCATCTCGACAGGAGCGATCAGCAGCGCGTGACCGACGTTGCCTGCCAGAGACATCGACGCGGCCAGAATCAGCCAACCCAGAAAGAACGCGGTCGCCCTGCGATGCACAACGGCGGCGTCAGTGGTCCCCACCGACATCCTCAACCCGCCCCCGAACCAGACGAACACGCTTCGGAACCACCACCGGTCACAGCGCACCACAGACAAGCCACGACACCGAGCCTATGACCGCCCCAAGCGACGCTCGTGCACAAATTTCACCCACCGCCCCGGCGCACGACAGCGCCACGCATCCTCGCCAGAATTCCTCACCGCGGGTGGACCTCGAAGCCAGCGTAGGGCGAACAGTTCCCACAGAAACCCGATCACCGCGCACACCGGTGTGGGCCATACCTGTGTTCAGGTGCAGCGCCCGCCGATCACGATCCCTACTGCCCGCTGGCCTCGCGGGGCTGATTATGTCGGTCACCGGGCGCGGCGGCAGGGATGGCCTCGGCACTGCGTTCGAGCAGGGCGCGAAGGCTGTTGTCCCCCCGGCATTCCAGGAGCCCGGCGACCTCGTCGGGCCGGCAGCGCAGCGCCCGCGCGACGTCGGCTAGCGGGGTGCGCGCGGGCTTGCCGAGCAGCGCGCGCAGTCGTTGCGCGGGGGCGGCCTGAGCTGCTAGCAGGGTCGCGGCGATCGTGCTGTCGCGCACATTGAAGGCCAACACGATGGTGTCGCCGACTGCGGCGTTGAAGGTTGTGGCCAGCGCACGCAGCGATGCGAGTTTGGCGCCGTTGGTGGATGACAACGGCCAGAACAGGCTGACCGTCGCGCGCTTGCCGGTGAAGACCCGCCGGTGGCCAGGATGGACGCCCAGTGCGGTGGCGACCGCGGGCGCGACGTTCTGTCCGGATCCACGCAGCAGATCGAAGGTCACTGGCACTGCGACACGGATCTCGTTGCGGCCGTTGTGGAACGTGCCGCGGATCGTCGTCGGTGGCGGAACAGGCGGCCACCCGTCGGCGGGGGTTCGACGACGGACCATGTTGCGGCTGGTGACGAAACCAGGGGTCGTCAAGTAGGTGCGTATCGAGGTTTCAGCGACATCAGGAAACGCCGCCGCCATGTCCTCGACCAGGGCGTTGATGTCAACGGCGCCGCCGGCGTCGTCGATGCGGGCGGCGATCTCAGAAAACACCCCGGTGTAGCGCTCGACGCCCCAGCGGGACAGCGCCCACGTCAGCCGCGTGGCGCGGGTGAAGCGCGGATCGGAGTTCAACACGTCGCGGACATAGCGTTGCAGGTAGTCGCCGCCGATGACGGCGGTGATGGCCGGCGCCGAGAGCGGGGTGCCGGCCAGATGCAGAGCGGCTTCGGCCCGGGCGGCGACGCTGCAACCCCAGCGCACCCATCGACCGTCGACCCGGCGCAGCCCGGGCTGGCTTTCGATGAAGTCGATGGCGGTGTCGCGCGGGACGCCGATGTGCTCGAACTGTCGAAGCACAATGTCGACCGTCGGTGCGCCCCAGCGCTCGAACGCCGCGTCCAGCGTCGCGGTGACCGTGGCCAACCCGTCAGCCTGTGCGCCTTCCAGCCACCCCTGGACACAGGTGTACGGGCCAGCGACGTGCAGCAGCAGCTGCCCGGCGGCGGTGCCCAGATCGAGGCCGAGATCGTTGAGGGCACCCTCGGCGGTGTGCTCGCGGGTCAGGGGTCCAAGCCGGCGGCGCAGCCGTTGGGCGTGGTCGAGAACCGCGACGTGGGCGGGGTCGGCGAGCAGATCGCGCAACCGGCGATCCGCGCGGGGCTGGTTACGGTGAACGTTGACCGGGGCCACCCCGAGTTGTTCGGCGGTCGCGCTCACCGAGAGGGGGCGTAGCGCCCAGCCGCGCGCCGCCAACACCGTGTAGTCGTAGCGGTTCAAGCGGTCCAGCAGCCTGCCGATAGCGCTCGGCGCGTCCGCCGTGGTCTCAGCCGGGGCCGACCGAGACATCGCAGCGTCGCGGGCAGCCAGTATGATAGCACGCACCGTGCCGATCCCGGCCTTGGGTCGATCGAGCAATGACGAGATCGTCTCATCGGCCAAGTCCGACCAGGTCGTGAGCTGTTCGCCGAACACCGTGCGGGCACGGGCCGGCAGCCAGCCGTACGGGACGGGTTGGTCAGCGACCTCGGTCAAAGCTGGCACCAGATCGCGGATCGGGGTCTGCGGCATGGCGTGGACACCGTCCCACCAGGTGGCAGATTCGGCTGCGGTGGCGCTCACCTCGCACGCCTGAGCAGGCGGTCGCCGATGCCAGCGACAATCGCGCCGGTGATGCCAACAGCACAACTCTCCACGGGCGCCCACCCGCCCTGAAGGATCGCAGTGACCGACGACGCGGCCATCAAGAGCGCCTGCTCACCGGCTGTCCCCACAGGCTTCCTCAGCGGCTCCACGGCCGGGCGAACCGGACCAACCGTGGTGTGCCAGGCGCATTGCCGGCCTAGTTGGCGCGAAGTCGGTGGGACACATGATCGTCTCGGTCCGACGCCGAGGAGTTGGCGCACTGGTGTCGTGACCCATCAGTCGTGTCAGTGTCCGTCTTGCACGAGGGCGTAGAGCTTGTTTTGAGCTGCGGCAGCGCGCGTTTCGACGCCTGCCGCGGTGACGTAGCGCTGCGAGGTCACCATCGATTCGTGGCCGAGCAGCGTCATCAGCGTATAGACGCTGACCTCTGAATTGGCGAGCTCGGTGGCGAAGGTATGGCGCAACCCGTGCACCAGCGCAGCGCCGCGGGCACGGCCGGCGTCGATTCCGGCGCGGCGAAACGCCCGCAGCACCCGGTACTGCAAGGTGCCGCGGGAGATCCGCTCACCGTACGCACCGACGAACAGTGGTGCGTTGGCCGGCCAGGCGGCCAGTCCCGTGCCGGGGGAGCGGCGCTTGGTCGTGGCAGGGAACCGCAGCGTGCGGCTGGTGAGATAACGCTCGAGGATGTCGACCAACACCGATTCGACCGGGACCCGGCGATCCTTCCCGCCCTTTCCGCGGACATGCACCACCGCGCCGGCGTCAGTGCGGCGAAGGTCCCCACATTGGCGCGCAACAGTTCATCGGCACGCAACCCCGCCAGCAGGGCGGTCACAATGAGGGCCCGGTCGCGTTCGACCCAGTCGCTGCGCCGCCGCGGCTGCGGATCTGCCTCCAGTGCCGCCAACAGCGCGACCACCGAGTCCGTCGGCAACGCCTTGGGCAGAGTCTTCGCGAGCTTGGGCCGCCCCACCAGCAACATCGGGTTGGCCCCGATCAACTCCGCTGTGTACAGGAAGGTGCACAACACATTCCAGCTCGACCAGCAGCGCTGAATGGACGCGGCCTCATGGGTCTGGGCGTACTGGGCGAACGCGGTACGCATCGACTCGGTGGTGATGTCGCCCAACGCCATCCGCGCCACTTCATCGGCGCGACCTGTGATCAGAGTCGCGATCGCGTCGAAATCCTGACGATAAGCCTTCATCGTGTGCACCGACGGCTTACGCGTACCTCGGTCGGCCAAGAAAGCGGCGAACCATTCCGGACGCAACCCTCGAGCGTCGTCGCACCGCTCGGAAGCGTCGGCCATGCCCGCCAGTATTTCATGGATAATTACCAGAGCGAAGAATTGCCGGGACAGCCGTGGCGACACTATGGGGGAGGGGAGCGGAACTAGGCTCAGTCGCTCCTCGGGTGCGACTTGGAAGTAGTGGGGCGGCTCGAGACGCCAGCTACGCCCCGTGGCCCTCACGGCGGCGAATCCACCACCAGGCCCGGTCCGGCAGCCCTCACGTAGTCCGTCGAACGTCGCGAACGTCTGTAGGTCCACTAAGCGCCTTGTGGCTGGAATACGTGCATGCCTAGAGCACAGGGCCTCTCGCGCTAACGTCGGGGGCGTGATCCGGGTTGTTCTGATCGACCTCGTTGGCGGTATTCGGCACTTCGATGCCCGGGACACCACAGTTTAGACACAACCCCAGGTAGCGCCTCAGCCGCCGTCGAGTTTGTCGAGCAACGCTCCTGCGACGAGTGCGGTCGCGTGAGCGACGAGGCGGGCCTCTGCTGCGCTCAGTTCGCTGGTCTTGCGTGGTGGTCCAGGTCGTCCGTGGCCGGTGCCGGCGTCGTTTCGGAGTCGATTAACCGCGGTGGCCAGCAGGAATATGCACTGCACTGCACTGCACTGCACTGCACGGTGCGGGTCGGGATCCAACTTCGGCAGCTCCGCCGGGTGGCCATGATGGCGGCCACCGCGCGGCCTGTAGGTGTGTCGGTATCTATGCCTTCGTGTAAGGCGCGCAACAGGGTTCGACGTTCACCGAGTTCGGCGATGGTGCGAGTGACTTCGGCGACGGAACGCCCGGGACGATCAATGGCGGTGACGACCACGGTGTCGCCCTCGCGGGCGTAGTGCAGCTGGGCGGCCCGGCCCGGTCTGTCGGTGTTCACAGCAACTGAGAGCTTGTCGGTGAAAACCTGGCCGGATTCGACGCCCTGGACTGCAAGTGCGATCGGCTGTCCATCGAGGTCTTGGCCCGCGGTGCTCACCCGCGCATACCCAAGGATCGTTGTCGCGCCACCACAGTCTCATCGAGCTCCGACATTGAGGATCTGAGATACGCGTGGTGAGACAAGAAATGAGACAGCGCGACCTGCGACTACGCGGTGATAGCGATGCAGCACCGATGGTGTCTCTTTTCTCTAGAGACGAGACAGCATGGGACGTCGCTCTTCGTCTTCCGTCCGGCGTGGGCTCAATAGCGGCCGCTTAGAGCATCGAGCCGAGGTCGGAGCCCAGGGTGGGGTACGCCGCGGTGGTTGTCTTGAGCTGGCGTGTGGTGAGGCCTAGTTTGATGGCCAGGGCCACGATGTTGGCGTGTTCGGTGTAGTCCGGTCCGAGCAGGTGTGCGCCCACGATTCGGTCGTCGTCCTTATTGACGAGGATCTTGGCTGCGGCGGTATCTTCGCCGAGGCGGTAGCTCGAATACCAGGTGCTGGCGTCGGTGTAGCGCACGTCGATCTTCAATCCCAGGTCGCGGGCTTCTGTTTCGAGCAACCCAACGCGCGCCAGTTCGGGGATCGTGAATACAGCCGACGGGATACCCGTGTAGTCGGGCACGGTGCTGGCGTCTTTGAGCATGTTGGAGGCGGCTACTTTGCCTTCGATGACGGCCACGGGCGTCAACGGGGGCCCGGCGGTGTCTGCGGCATCCCCGGCGGCGTAGACGCCGGGGTGTGTCGTGCTTTGCAGGTACGGCTCCACACTGATTCCTCGCTCACACCACGCGATGCCAGCACGGTCGAGGTCGAGTTCGGCCAGCTCGGGGACGCGTCCGGCGCCGTGAACCACCAAGTCTGTATCGATGGTGGTAAGAGTTCCATCCTGATCGACCTGGACTTGGTATCCGGACGCCGTCGCACGTACAGCGGTGACCGTGGTGGACGGCCGCACGTGAACTCCGGCAACGTCGCCGCCGGCGATCAACAGGTCGACTAGATCGGGGTCGAACCCCTTCAGTGGGCGCGGACCGTGATCGAGGATGATCGGGTGGCTGCCCGCCCGGGCGGCGATGTGGGCGAACTCGAAAGAAATGTAACCGCCCCCAACGAACACGATTCGCGGTGGCAAAACCTCCAATTCGAGGAACTCGGTGCTGTCGATGAGGTGTTCGTTTCCGTGGAACTGCAGCGGCCGGGGCCGCGCTCCAGTAGCAATCAAGACCCGGTCTGTGTGGTGGGAGTCGTTTCCGATGCTGATCTGATGGGCGTCTACGAACTGGGCCTGACCATGCAGTGTTTGGACGCCGTGGCGACGTAGGTCGTTTTCCATGTTCGCTGGTGCCGGATCGGTGAAGCCCCGTTTGTGGCGCATCAGATCGGTCCAGTTGATGCGGATCTGGCCATCGTCGATACCTTTTCCGCGCATCAGTTGGGAAGCGTCGATGATTTCGGCGCCACGGCGCAGGATCTTTTTCGGGTCGCATCCGCGCAGCGCGCAGGTACCGCCGTAGGGCAACGCGTCGACGATCGCCACGCGCCAGCCCTGGGCGGCGCACTTATTGGCGGCGGCGATACCGGCCATGCCGGCACCGATCACGATCAAATCGAAGCGGGCAGTCATCGCCCCACCTGGGTGATCGCACCGCAACCGGCCCCTCGGTGCACACGTTTGCAAGTCATGAGGTCACGCTAAACATTGCAGTGCAGTACAAGGTCAAGGATTAGTGTGGCGAGGATGCTGATCGGAGAGCTGGCACGATCCGTGGATCTATCGCCGCAGACCATCCGTTTCTACGAACGACGCGGACTACTGCCAGCACCTCGCCGCGGCACCAATGGCTACCGGCGCTACGACCGCACTGCGATCACCCGACTGCACTTCATCCGCGCCGGACAAGCCGCCGGACTGACCCTGGACGATATCGCCAGCATCGTGGACCTTCGTGACCACGGAACGGCACCCTGCGAGCACGTACACGCGCTACTCAGCGGCAAGCTCGACGACATAACACAGCGCCAACAAGAGCTGGCATCGCTAGCAACAGAACTGCGTCGACTCCTTCACCGCAGCCGGACGCTGAATCCTTTGAACTGCACCGACGCCCGCATCTGTCACATCCTCAGCGAGGCTCCGCGATGGGCGTGATCGAGTCTGGTGGCAGGGCCTGGCCGCTCCGGCGTCAAAGGGACGGGGACTCCAGATGAGACAGGATGTGATCGGCCTCGTTTCTTTTAGAACTGAGACTGGCGTTAATGCGACCCGGGGGTGTGGTCGCCGCACAAATGTAACCGCTGATACATTTTTGGATGTGGCAGAGGCATCGGTCCGATGGTTGGTTCTGGTGGTACGAATGCCTGCGGAGCCTTCGCGGCACCGAGTCGCGGTGTGGCGCGAGCTGCGGCGCGCTGGGGCCACCCTGTTGGGGCAGGGGGTATGGGCGGTGCCCGATGCCCCGGTATTCGCCGATGGAATCGCCCGAACCGAAGAGCTAGCTGAACGCGGTGACGGCGAGGTGACGGTGCTGGCCGCGTCCGGACGCAATGAATCCGACGCCGCGCGTCTGGAAGCCTTGTTCACCGCTGAACGGAGCGAGGAGTGGGCTGAGTTCATCTCCGACTGCGCCAATTTCGACGCCGAAATCGACAAAGAGATTCGAATCGCCAAGTTCACGATCGCTGAGCTCGAAGAAGAGGAACACAGCCTGGAGCGACTGCGTCGATGGCACCGCGAGCTGACCGCGCGTGATGTATTCGGCGCCCCCGAGGTGACCGAGGCCAACCAGCAGCTCAAGCATTGCATCGAACGCCTCGCCGGCTACACCGAGCGGGTTTTCACCGCGTTGCACCAGCTATGACACTCGCCACCGCCAGCACAAACCCACTGTCACTGGCATGAGTACGCCCAACTCTGCCGATACAGGCCTCGGGGGGACCCGAACTCAGTTGTTGCCTTTGTACGCGGCGGGATTCGTCACCGCATTCGGCGCTCACAGCATCGCCGCCACCTTGGGCGGCTATACCGACGGGCCACACACATCGCTGCTCACCCTGGGCCTGCTGCTGGCCATCTACGACGGAGCCGAAGTCATCCTCAAACCGGTGTTCGGATCGTTGGCCGATCGCATTGGCGCCCGCCCCGTTCTGCTCGGCGGACTGCTCGCCTTCGCCGCGGCATCCGCTGCCTTCGTCATCGCTGGAGATCCTGCCTGGTTGGGCGTGACCCGATTCGCTCAGGGCGCCGCCGCAGCAGCATTCTCACCTGCCGCCGGGGTATTGGTGTCGCGGCTAACCGCGCCGGGGCAGCAAGGCCGCGGCTTCGGTCGCTACGGTGCCTGGAAAGGACTTGGTTACACCCTGGGACCGGTATTGGGAGGGGTGCTCATCACCTGGGGCGGCTACACCCTGCTCTTCGCCACGCTCGCCACACTAGGAACGGCGGTCGCAGCGTGGGCGCTGCTGATGGTGCCGGGGGTGGCACCGTTGCCGCGGGTCCGCCAGACGGTACTCGACCTGGGCCGCCGACTCTCCAGTCCGGGCTTTCTGCGCCCGACCCTCGCACTAGCCGCGGCCACCGCCGCGTTATCGGTCGGTGTTGGCTTCCTTCCTGTCATCGGCGCCAGCCGCGGCCTCAGCCCACTTCTCACCGGAGCGGTCGTCTCGGTGTTGGCAGCGGCGACCGCCGTAGTTCAGCCCGGGGTTGGGCGCGCTCGCGATGACGGGCGCATCGGGGACCGCACCGGGTTGTCAACCGGCCTACTGCTCGCTGCCGCGGGGTGCGCGGCGGTGGTGATACCAGGAATCATGGGCCTGGCCAGCGCTGCCGTACTGATCGGCATTGGCGTAGGCGTCGTCACCCCGATCGGGTTCGCCTCTCTGGCCGCGTCCACTCCCGCTGAACGGCTCGGCCAAACCATGGGCTCTGCCGAAGTGGGCCGCGAACTCGGAGATGCCGGTGGGCCACTACTCGTCGGCGCCCTCGCCGCCGCGGCCACCTTGACCCCTGCGCTACTGGTATTTGCTACTGTCCTAGCCGCCACCGCCGCGCTCAGCACCGCGCCCACCGCCGGTCGTCACGCCCAAACCAGCAATGACACCTAGTCATCTCCACCGATCCGCATCACCCGCCGCCGAACTTGCCACCGGCCCTAGATCGCCGCTACACACCTCCACCTGAGACAAGAACTGATCGACCTCGTTTCTCTAGATCTGAGACACCAAAATGGGGCCGCCCCCGAAGGGCGGCCCCATGGCGTGAGATTGGAGTTCACCCGGCGCCGGCATGCCGGAGTTGGGCAGATGTTGGGTGGTCGGCGAGCCACCGGTGGATCAGCGGGTGTCGTCGTTAGTGGGACCGGGAAGCGAGGAGAGCCTCGATAGTCGACAGCGGGCCCCATTTCAGTGCCCGCTTGGGTACAGGTCGAGGGCCACGAACCCCACATCGCGTCGCAATCCGACGGCGCAGGAGGCCTGCGAATCCAAGCGATCGGCCTACCCCAACTCAGCCCCGGCGCGCCCACCTTCCGAATGCATGTGTACGGGCCAGGGGGACTCGAAGAGCTTTCATCAGAACCGGTGACAGTGAACAGGCCCGAACTCATACTCAGCCCACAAGTCGTCGGGGTCGGTCAACACCTTATCGCGGTTCTTGAGACACCGTTCGGCGCATTGCTAACGCCAGTCGATGTCTCCGTTTGATGTTCACATGAGAGGGCGCATGCACGGCTCACCGGCGCGAGCGGTGCACGGTGTAGTTCGTCCACTCAGGGAACTCGCACATGACGATCGGGGCGCGGTGTGCGCGCGTGCAGAGCACCTGGAGAACGCCGTCGTGGACGACCGCGGCAACGTCGGCGTCGGCGGGCAGGTAGCGGGTCGCGGAGACGATGGTGGTGTCATCATCGGCGACGTCGACCTCAACGCTGCCGGCTCCCGCGATCTGGCACTCGCGGTAGTAGTCGACGCTCATCTCCATCAAGCGGCTGGGAGCGACATCAAAAACGAGAATCTTCGGAGTACGAGTCTTCATGGTCACGTCGGGTTTCCTTCCCTTATGCACGACTTTCGTGCTGGGGATCAACCCTAGAAAATGACCGTGTAGCGTTTGGGCCGTCGCGTCCCTCACCTCCGCATTTGGTCGTTAGCTCGCGCGTCGGGTGGGTTTAGAGTTGTGCAGGAGAGCGTCAATCGTGGCCTGTGTCTTCGAGCCCCACCGCGGGTCGAGTGCACTGACGAAGGCGGCCCACAGTGGCAGGGCCACGGTCGCCTTGAGCGTGTCGGCGTCGGCGCCGCGCGCGGCGGGGGAGCGGTAGGCAAAATTCCAGGCGATCGCGCGGGCCGCGTCGTCGACGATCCAGTACAGCAACTCGTCGGCGTCGACAGTTTGACGCGTGCTTGGCTGGCCGGTCAGGACATCCATGCACCGATAGTGGAGAGAGCCGTCCGCATCGACGGTATAGGCGGCGCCGGAGGCATCGACTGCGGGAAATGCTTGGAACTGCGGGCGGGGAGGGTCCGCCTTGCCGAAATCCTGGCGACCACAGTCAGTTGCGCCAAGGCGTGCTCAATGCGGTGCTCTAGGGCCTCGTAAGGCGGCGGGCCGCCGGGAGTGCGGATGCCTGGTTCGAGGTCCTCCAGGTCTGGCCATGATGGCAGCGGTGTGGGGGAGTGGTCCAGGAACGCGGTGGCGACCCACACCATCTTCGTGGCATCGAGGACGTCAGCCTGGCCGATGCTGGGGTCGAGGATGTAGGAGACGTCGACGGGGAGATCGAGGGCAGGCTTTGCAAGGTCGGTCCCGGGGACGCGGGGATGCAAAGCCGCGTGGTAGATCCACAGGAATGGCCCGTGTGCGTCTCGGCCGCGTTGGCCCGGCGGGTAGTCGGCGTCCGACGCGCCCGCAGGGAGGCGGTGCTTAACGGGTGTCGCCAGCTGAATGCATAGCTGGTCGGCGCCGTCAGGTCCGGGCAGGCTGGCCAGCACTGTGGCCGGTGTCGGCGCGCTGTTGAGCAGTTGCACGGGGCCGCACTCGACGTGGTGAAGAAGTACCTCGCTCATTGTTGCTACTGACCTTTTCGACTTGCTTCGAGCCGTTCGAGGGGACTGCCGGGGAGGGCTGCAGGGGTGGGGGTTTCCATGACGGCGCTTTCGATGGCGCCCTCGATGGCGCTGCTTGAGTACGCCGGAGGTGCGTGTTTGTCTAAGTCCTCGGAATCCCGGGTCTCAGGGGCGGGGGTGATAGAGATCGTGAGCGGCACCGCCAGCTCCAGGGCCGCGAGCTTCGCTTCGACAGCCTCGGTGAGTCGGGCCGCGTAGTCGGCGTATTCGCGCCTCCGCTGGTCATCGAGCGCGTCGACCAGTGCCGCGATCGACTGCATGGCCTGCTCATAGGCGATCTCCCCGGGGGTCGGATCGCGATAGGCTTCGGCCTCCGCTGAGAGTTCGGTCAGCAGGGCGACGTCGTCAGCGTCGCCGGTCCAGTCGTCGTGGGTGATGACCAGGTAGCCGTTGTCGTCCACATTCACCCAGTTCACGGCCGCGATGCGGGGGTCGTCGGGGGAGAAGGGGCCTGGCGGCACGTCGGTGGGCTCAGGAACGGCGTCGGCGCGGCCGTCGAGTTCGACCTGTGCGTCGGCATAGGCGTCGTCGCTGCGGTCGTCGACCTGGGCGAGGATGCTTTCCACCCAGAGGTCAACCACTACCGGCTCGGTGCGATGGCGCAACAAGTCCTTGTCGTCGAAAACCGTGGCTTCTATTGTGCGCCTCACCATTTCGGCCTCCCACGAGCCCGGCCGGCCATCTAGCGCCTCCTCGATGCTTCCAAGGTTGGCGGCAGCGCCCGCCAGGGCCAGGGTCACGAAGGCAGCCCAGTCGATTCGCAGCGCAGCGCGTGGATCGGGGTCCACTTCCCACTGGCCTGAGCTCGTCTGGCGCATAGGCTGATTGGTTAGTCGGGTTGCTTCGGTAAGCACGTTGATCGCGTCGTGGAGTACTTCATCGTGAGGCCTGGGAGTGGAAGCCTGGTCGTCGGTGAGGTATCCGGTATCAAACAGGGCCGCGGAGATGACTTCGCGATAGGGCTTGCCGATCACGCGCGCGACGGCCGCAAGATTCTCGCGGTCCGGTAGGCGGCTCACACCGTTGACCCGCCATTTACGCAGATTCTCCCGGGACATGCCGATCCGGCGGGCCACCTCGGATTCGCTGACCCCGTGAGCGGCCCGGTACCTGTCGATCAGATCGACGAGGCGGGGGATTGCCATAGCGCCAAGTATTCTGGGACAATCCGCATACGTCAAGTGTCAGTTCGCACACCTGCCAACTGTTAGTTGACATAATCGCTATTATCGGCGAAATGTGTTGTGGCGCAGCAGTATTAATGTTGCGTTCTTACGCAGCTGCCAGAGTTGCCGGCGGGGTGTGTGAGCCGGACAAGCAGTGTCCGGTGTCGGCCCGGTAGCGTCACGGCGGTGATCACCTCGGTCGATGGCGTGCGTCAAGAGCGCGCCGGCCGCGGAATGGGCCTGCGGCCACCGACGGTGCATCCGCCCGGCACGAATGGTGCCCGGCAGCGATCGAGTGAAATTTCAGGTGTTCTCTACTGGGGTGCGCGTCACGTCCCCCGTCGACCGCACTACATATGCTGCGGGTCGGCCGCGTTATTTCGTCACTGTGACGAATTGAGGATGCCGACCGCTGCCACGGAGTGTGCAACCTGATGAGCGCACCAGCTGCTGTTGTTGACCTCGCCGAGTACTTACGCGGGCTGCACGTGGCGCGCCGAGGCGCCGCGGAGCTGGGCCTGCCGGTGCTGCACTTCGAAAGCCTCGACGCCGCCACGGTCAGTTGGTGTCGCGATTGGCGCGCAGAGATACGAATGACCGATCTGGCAGCCGAGGTGGCCGCCTCCCCCGCGGTGACGGTTGGAGCGGTGGACTTCGTGCTGGTGCACCTCGGACAGAGCCGCCAGCCTGTCGCTGACCGTCTCGCCCAATTGGGCACTCGGGAGGCCCGTTTCGGAGAGCTGTTCAACGGCGGAGACCTTGAGGCGGCGCTCGACGAACACATCGAATTCTTCGACGGCATGCCAATATTCACCGTTCTGCCGGTGGTGGCCGCAATCGTCGACGACCTCATGCCAGTCTCCCGGCTACGCGCCTGGTCGGTGGCCGAGGTCATCCATACAATGCTGCCGACCAATTCAGGCATGGCGGTCGCTTCTGCCCTCGACGGCGCTGGCCGGCCTGGTCGTCAGTTGGTGTCGGCCGACCGGCTCGACCGTGACTGGCTCGATGTCGGCCTCACGGGAATCCCCGGTCATCCGGCCCTGGTCGGCCGGGCGACGATGTTCACCTACCTCGACGATGCGCGCGCCGCCCTAGCAGGCGTCGCCGACGAGGTGTTCACTGTTCGAGCTGGCGGTTAACCCAGGTCTCAGTTCTGCTGTGCTGCTGGACATTTGAGTCTTCCGGCCAGCACGCTAACTAGAAGTGCGGTGTCATCTTCACTCACGCTGCGCGACCACCCAGGGGATCGCTCGGAGGGCACCAAACACGAAGATGGACCAGAGGCACAGGATTCCGACCCATAGCGCCATCTCGTCGTCGCGCAGCCACGCCGCACTATGAAGGGCGCCTTCGACGAGGGCGCCGATACCAGCGAACGAGAACAGGATGGCGCTGAGCCCAACGACCGCGCCCAGTCCCAGTGTGCTGCGGGATGGCCATCGGCGCTTCACGTACGTCTCAACAGCCAACGCCGAGAAGAGAAGCGATCCGGCCCACGCGATAACCCAGAAACCAAGCATGGCGCTGATGCTAGGGCGCGTTTGCGACACCGTGGTCAATCGCTTGGTCAGCATGCCCGAGCGCGTCACCACCCGACCCACCGTCTTGCGTAGCGCGGTAGCAGGTGCGCGGCGAAAATTGTTGCTCAGCAACCTATTGAGGTGCCCTTACGAATTTCCGGTGGGGGTTTCAGCGAGCAGTCTTGCCTTGCTCGATGCGCGCGCCGATGATGTCGGATCGCGTATTCACTGGGAGATGCATGTACGTGCCGGTGGTGATCCGGAGTCTGTCGGACTGACCGCCGGCGCCGGTCATGTTTTCATCTACGGGCCCGTCCGCCTCGATGACCGCGCCGTCGCGCATATCAACGCCCTTCTGGACGCGCTACTGCGCCGCGAACGTTGCATCGTCGAGGACCACCAGGGCCAACCGCGATTGATCTGACGCTACGAACCCGAACCCCGTGGCTTCCTCGCTAGGGCCTGGACGGATCGGGAACCCACCACCCGGGCATGTACTCCACGTAACCCCACGGGGCAAGCTGATCTGGCGCTATCTCCACCACGTCGCGGATATCAATGGGCTGCTGCGGCTTGGGCCACGGCGGCTGCGCACCGTAATAGGAATCAGGGTGTGGGACACCAATTCCCGGAGCGACCTGCTGATAGCCCGGCGGGAAGAGCGCACCGGAGTCGGGGTCGATCACCCGAACGTCGCTCAGATCGAGGGGGTACTTTGCCGGCGGCGGGGGCGGCACATACCCCAGGCCGCCCTCAGGGTCTGGATACCAGAGGTTGGGGCCCA
This sequence comes from Mycolicibacterium hippocampi, assembly GCF_010723735.1. Classification (GTDB taxonomy): domain Bacteria; phylum Actinomycetota; class Actinomycetes; order Mycobacteriales; family Mycobacteriaceae; genus Mycobacterium; species Mycobacterium hippocampi. The sequence continues at coordinate 156,036 of NZ_BLLB01000001.1, forward strand.
CCTGCTTGTAGTTCGGTGGCGCGAGCTCGCCGTCACCCACGTAGGTCAACTTGGTGACATCGAGCCAGTACCGCGGATCTTCACCGTGTGGTGGGTCTTCACCCGGCTTGTCGGTAGGAAGGTCGGCCGGAGCTTGGGGCAACTCACCGGAGCCGTAGCTGAGCGCTCTCACCTCTCCGGCGGCCTGGCTGGACTGCTGCTGAGTCGAGGCCACTACCGACTGGGCGCGGGCGACCTGCGTCCGCAGGGCCTTGAGCACCATCATCTCCGCCGCCGGTGTGCGAGCCGATCCAGCCACCTCGGCGATCGAGCGGGTTTGGGCGACAATCGTGTCCATTTGGCGCGCGCCGCCCTCAGTGATCTGCGCCGCGTTGGCCAATCGCGCTTCCAAGGTGGAGTCGGTACGGCCGGCGGTGACCAGCTCCCGGTTCTGCTGCTGTACCACCGACGCATGCCGATCCACCAGCTGACCGGAAAGACCCGACATCTGCTGACCCGCGCCGCTGACAGATTCCGCTGCCGTCTGAAGAGGAGCTCCCGACGTCGCCACAGGCCCGGGCGTACCGAACAGCGAGCGGGCGCGTTCGACCACCGCCAGCGCCTGGGCAGCCTCAAGCTGAATGGTCACGCCACCAATTATCGGGCATGCAGAGCCCTGGTGACAGCAGGAGTCAGCGCGGCCGGGCGGGTCTCAGTCGATATGAGTGTCGCGGCAGGGGCCCAGCTCGACACCCTGTAGGCTGATAACGATGATATCAGGAGGTCACGCCAGATGGGTGATGTGCTGATCCGCGGTCTCTCCGACGCGGCGATCGCGCGTATCGACGCCGACGCCGCCGCTCGCGGTCTCTCGCGCCAAGAGTATCTGCGAACCAGATTCGAGACCGAAGGGTCGGTGAGCGCCCCCACGCGGACCATGACCGTCGACGATCTACGCCGCGCCGCCGCGGCGGCCACCGACCTCGACGATCCCGACATCATGGACGCCGCGTGGCGGTGACCAACTGGCTCATCGACAAATCGGCCTACACGCAACTGGTGGCCTCCCCAGACGCCCAGGCCTGGGTCGAGCGCATCGAACGCGGTCTCGTGCGCATGAGCACCGTCACCCGCCTACAGATCGGCTACTCGTTCCGCAACGGGCCGCAGGCCCGCAGCGAATCAGGCGCACCGCCGCTGGCATTGATGCCGCTCGAGTACCTGACCCCAGCCGCCGAGGACCGCGCCGTGGGCGTGCAGCTCCAGCTGGCCGACCGTGGGCTGCACCGTGCCCCGGCGATCCCGGATCTGCTGGTTGCCGCGGTCGCTGAGATGGCCGGCCTCACCGTGCTTGCCCTCGACACGGACTTTGACCTGATCGCGCAAGTCACCGGACAAGCCGTCGAACGGCTCCGCCTATGAGCACACACGTGCGCAGCCGTCACCGTGCGGCAGGGAAGGCTTCGACATGACCGCACCGGAGGGCCAGCCCCCGCCGCCCACCCACATCGCCGGATACCGCGTCGAGCGGGTCCTGGCCGTCACGGCGATGGCGACCGTCTACCTGGTGCACAGTCCCACCCTGCCGCGCCGGGAAGTGCTCAAGGTGCTTCAACCCGAGCACGCCAACGGCGACCACGTTCGCGCCCAGTTCCTCCACGAAGCCGACATCACCGCCGGGCTCGAACATCCCAACATCGTGCGCGTGTTCAGCCGCGGCGAGACCGACACCGGCCAACTGTGGATCGCCATGGAGTACGTCGAGGGAACCAACGCCGAGACTGCGCTGCGCGACGGACAGATGACACCCGAGCGGGCAGTCCACATCATCACCGAGGTCGCCCGCGCCCTGGACTACGCGCACTCCCACGGGGTCGTGCACCAAGACATCAAACCCTCGAACTTCCTGATCGCCGCCCAGAAACTGCCGGGCGGTCTCGACCGCGTCGTGCTCACCGACTTCGGTGCCGCCCTGTCCCCCCACAGCCGCGGAGCTGGCGACGGGCCAATGAGCGCCACCCTCGCCTACAGCGCGCCCGAAGTCATCACCGGGACAGCAGCTTTGGACGGACGCGCAGACGTGTACTCGCTCGCGTGCACGCTCTTTCGACTGCTGACTGGAGAACACCCTTACCCGACAGACGCCGGGGTCGGCGCCACAGTGAAAGCTCATCTGGACACCACCCCGCCCCGGGTGTCCGACCGGCTCAGCTGGGCCTCACCACAACTGGACAGCGTGATCGCCAAGGCGCTGGCCAAGAATCCCGCTGACCGCTACCCCACCGCCGGCGACTTCGCGGCCGCGGCTAACGCAGCACCCACCCTCCCCCTGCCCTTGGCGCCAGTAGCGCCGCGCGACGATCGCGACGAGCCGCCACCCCGCACCGAGCTAGGCGGGGCCGAGTCCCACGGCGCAGCAGCGGATTTCATCAGCCTGCTCCCCCACACCCGTGCCGTCTCGCAGCGGCGCCAGCTGCTCGCAGCGATCGCAGTCGCCGGCGTGCTCATCGTCGCCCTCTCGGTGTGGCTTATCGGCCGCGGCTCCGACCCGCCCGACACCGCACCCACGGCGGCGCCACAGACGACCAGCACGGCCCCGCCCGCAGCGCTTGAGGACCTCCGGCGGCTGCTCCCGTCCGGCTATCCCGCCGACGCATGCACCCCAGCACCATCCCCCGATAGCGCGACGGTGATCACCTGCGGACCAAACACCGACCCTGGTGGACCCCGCAGCGCCACCTACACCCTGGCCGCCGGACCCGAGGCGCTGCGCACCACATTCGACCAGCTCGTCGAAACCACGACAGTGGTGGTCTGCCCCGGAAACATCCAGTCCCCCGGCCCGTGGCGCCGCAACGACACCCCCGCCGTCACCCGCGGAACCGTGCTGTGCGGGCTGAGCAATGGCCGGCCGCGCGTGGTGTGGACCAACGACGCGCAACGGCTCATCGCCGACGTGCAATCCGATGGCCCCAACGACCCTCGGCTGGACCAGCTCTACGCCTGGTGGGGCACGCACTCGTAATTAGCCGGGCGCCGCGCCGGCATCGCGCGGCAAACACACCCCCGACGCGGGCTCGGAACGCAGCCCCTTCCACGACGCATGGCGCAAACCTTTGCCCGCGTGATACTCGCGGTAGGCAACCTCACCGACATACCGCGGCTTGAACCACTGGACCCCCGACATCGACGCCCCCACCGCAACCGGCGGCGCGGAGACCTCAGTCCCGGCCAACAGTGTGGCCAGACGGCGACGCTCGGCACCACTAAAACCCGTGCCCACCTGACCCAACAGCACGAGTTGTCCCGCCTCGTCGTGGGCGGCCAAGACCAGGGTCCCAACCTCGCCGCGATGGCCGGCGAACGCCCCCACGATCACCGCCTCGGTTGTCGCGCGCACTGGGCACTTAATCCAGTCCCGGGACCGGCCCGACCGGTATGGCGAATCCAGCCGGGTCAAGTCCATGGACGTGGTGTACGACGTCGTCGTGTGATTCTTCGTGGTGATGGTTCAGGCGGTCAGTGCCGCGGGGGTGTCCTCCTGTTCTGACGGGGTGTCGTTGACGGCGCGGGATTTGCTCAGCACGTCGAGTCCGAGGTAGCGCCGGGACTCGGCCCATTCGTCGTGCTGTTCGGCCAGCACGGCACCGACGAGGCGGATCAGAGCGCCCCGGTCGGGGAAGATGCCGACGACGTCGGTGCGCCGCCGGATCTCCTTGTTCAGTCGCTCTTGGGGGTTGTTCGACCAGATTTGGCGCCAGATCTGCTTGGGAAACGCGGTGAACGCGAGCAGATCCGGCCGGGCAGCTTCCAAGTGCTCGGCGGTCTTGGGGAGCTTGTCGGCGAGCGCATCGATGATCCGATCGTATTGGGCAGCAACCGATTCAGTGTCGGGTTGGTCGAACACCGAGTGCAACAGGGTCCGCACCCACGGCCACGACGCCTTCGGAGTGACGGCTATCAGATTCGTCGTGTAGTGCGTGCGGCAACGCTGCCAGGCCGCGCCGGGTAGTGTCGCGCCGATCGCGGCGACGAGTCCGGCATGGGCGTCGCTGGTGACCAGTTTGACCCCGGACAGGCCGCGGGCGGTCAACGACCGCCAGAACGTCAACCAGCCGGCCCCGTCCTCAGCCGTGGTGACGTCGATGCCGAGGATCTCCCGGTAGCCCTCGGCGTTGACACCCGTGGCGATCAGGGCGTGCACATTGACCACCCGCCCGCCCTCACGCACCTTGAGCACCAGGGCGTCGGCGGCCACGAACGTGTACGGGCCGGCGTCCAGCGGTCGGGTCCGGAACGCCTCCACGGCGATGTCGAGCTCCTTGGCCATCACGCTGACTTGAGACTTCGACAGCGACGTGATGCCCAACGTCTCGACGAGCTTGTCCATCCGCCGCGTCGAGACTCCGAGTAGGTAGCAGGTGGCGACCACCGTGGTCAGGGCCCGCTCGGCGCGTTTGCGGCGTTCCAGCAGCCAGTCCGGGAAGTAGGAGCCCTGCCGCAACTTGGGAATCGCGAGATCCAAAGACCCTGCGCGGGTGTCGAACTGGCGGTGACGGTAGCCGTTGCGGGAGTTGGTGCGCTCGGTGCTGCGCTCGCCGTAGCCCGCTCCGCACAGGGCGTCGGCCTCAGCTCCCATCAGGGTGTGGATGAACGTGGCGAGCAGTTCGCGCAGCACGTCGGGATGGGTGGTGGTGAGTCGTTCGGCCAGCACGGCGGGCAGGTCGATATTGTGGGCAGCGGTCATCGCGTGTGTTCTTTCTTTGCTCGAGTGACTTTGACGGGTCTCTCGAAGAATCACGCGATGACCTTCAATCATTCGGCTACGACACGCCGGCGCTACTAATCAGGTCCGACTCGTACACCACTCTGCTGGACGCAACCATCCAGCCGTTTACACACGATGCCCTCGTGGTGCTGATCAGCGCATATAGCGAGCATGTCGGCAGGCGCGACATCGGTCCAATGCCTAGGCACCGTCAGTGCTGGCGAACTCTCCATCACCATCAGCGTGTCCAACAGCTCGCGGCGCTCCCGGTAAGGCCAGTGCGTGATGTCTTCGCCCTCGATGTTCATCACATCGAAGGCTAGAAAACGCGTGGGAACCTCACGCACGAGCTGCGCGCCGGGCCGCCGCTGCTGAGGCCACCGCCGCTGAAGCCGTCTAAACGACGGGCGGCCGTGCTCGTCGACGGCGACGATCTCACCGTCAAGGACCATCCGACGGCCACCGACCGCAGCCGCGACGGCGGACAACTCGGGGAAGGTTTCAGTGATGTCCGCCCCATTGCGAGACGTCACCCGCACGCGGCGATCAACAGTCAATATTCCCCGCTGGCCATCAAACTTCACCTCTACAGCAAACTGACCGCCGCGCGGGGCCGGTCCCAGCGTCGCCAACATGGGCGCAGGGGCCACGAGGCGGTCGGGGGACAACGATGCGCGGGTCACGCTTCGAAGGTACCCACCGGTGGCAGCGGGTCATTGTCACCGCGTCAGATGTAAAACCATGTCGCAAATCTCGATCGTCTGGCCAGAGGATTTGCAGGTGTCTCAAATGTTGCGGCGAACAGTCTGGTCTCATTTACGTGGCGAATCGTGGGTATCAGCCCCAGCCGCGATTTAGCTCCCGTCGAGCAGCTTGATCACCTTGCTACTGGTCTTCACGATGTGATGGCTAGGCGGCAGGAAGGGAAACCCTGAGCTAAGCAAGTACAGCTGCAATGACGCCATCCCGTACTTCGATGCCTTCGCGCGCCAGTTCGCGATCAGCTCGATCATGTTGGGATTGCTGCCCCACGTCGCCCCCATATCGGCCATCCCTTCAAGCAGCTGGAGGTCGGATATCGGGACGATGCCGGGGGCGTACACCTGGGGCGAAAGATGCTTGAAGGCCTTATAGCCACGCAGAGTGATGTCGAACTGGGTGAGCAGCCCGTTGACCACGCCGGCGTCGGGCACGATGACGAGCGGGGTGTACATCGTCTTCGTGTCGACCTTCTCGTTCTTCCAGCCTCCGTGTTCTTTGACGAGGTCGATTGTCGAAAGCAGCTGCCTGAACTTGCCCTTACTGGCGTCGGCGAAGATCTGCTCGACCTCGGCGCTGTACTCGTCCCATGTCGCCAGCCCCTGTGCCGCTTTGTCTTTCAGCGCGTGGTTGGTCGCGTCGATCACGATGCAGTGTTCTTTACCGAAAATCATCCAGTCGCACAGCGAAGGCGTCTCCTTTCTCGTCCACGCGGACTGCATATCGCTTTCACCGACGATTGTGGTTAGGTGCGGGCACTTGCCGACGATGCGGTGCAAAATCCCGCCGACGAAGATCTCGAACGCGTCGCACATGGCGGTCTTGAACCGATTTTGGAGGCTTCTGGTGCTCAAGCTAGCCCACGCCTCGAAATAGAGTTGCGAGCCGCACAGCCGATCGATCGCCCATTGATGACGCAGCATCACCACGGTGTTGTCGTCGACCGTCAGGAAGGGAAATCGCGTCAGCGTGTAGCGCTGATTGCCGATTGCTCCCTTTTTGCGATCGCCTTCCAGCTCGATCCTGTACTGGTCCAACGGCCTTGCCATGTTGGCGAACAACAAGTCGATGGCGCTCTCGGCGGCGCCGTCGGCGAGCAGCTCCTGGCGGGTGAATCGGATCTGATGGGTATTTCTGCTGCGCTTGATGATTCGGGCGCCGAGGCGCATCACGTCGAGCAGTTCGACACCTGACGCAATCTTGAACGACTCGGCGGGCGTGGCGCCCAACCCTTTGGTGTTCGATTTCGGTGCCCACTGTGTGAACCACAGGTCGTAGGTGTTCGAAAGCGCGATCTCGTATTTCAGCGGCTGATTGAATAGTGACGACGCAATTTCATTTTGGATATGAGGCTTGGCGTACTCGTGGGTTTCCTCAAGGTTCATCTTCGGCAGTTTTTCCCAGAGCTTGGCCTTTTCGGCGTCGGTGGGCACGTCGCCCGCGAATTCTTCGTCCGAATTCTGTTCGGATGTAATCGACAACAGTAGGTACACCAGCGTATTTCGCTCAATCGGTGGTGCCGCCTCATCCGGCGATGCGTACTCAATAATCTCGCGCTGCAGCTGAGCGGTGGCCCGTGGAGACACAAGGTGATCGTTGTAAGTGATCATGCGGTTCACGGCTTTCTCGCACACGCCGCCGCTGCCCCCGGCGGCGAGGAAATCGCCTTCGACGAGTTGGACGTCCTGCGTGGTGGTGTAGGCCACGTCCCACTGTCCCTGTAGGCGTGCGACAGTTTCGAGCGCGTCGTAGAGGTTGACGTCGGCGAGCAGGTCGCGCCGTTGCTCGCCAGAAAGTGGCGTGAGGCCGAAATGCCCGCAGACCATCAACTGCCCCTGTGTGCCAAGGAAACCCATCAGCTGCGAAATGGGGTCACCGCCGCCCCCGCCACTACCGAAACCCGCAGCAGGTAGAGGCATCCACGGCGGCAACGAGCCGTTGGTGCCGGCCTTTGGCATGGGTCCGGCGTTGCCGGCGCCGTTCTGCTGGCTCTTCTGCTCGCTTTTCGCGGCACGCTCGCGTCGGATTCGCGCCCCTTTACCCACCGGAATTCAGACCTCTCTTATCGAGCAGCCCGTCGCATCTAACGGCTCGACGGGTCGCCTGCCCTGTTCGCGTATCGACCGCCGTAGCGCGGCCAGCCTCCGCAACTCGTCGCTAAACTCGTCGCGGGAGCACACTGGTTCGATATTAAGGCCGTTTCCGACAGATTTCGAACATTCATTCGCCTCTGGGGGTCATCAGCGGCGCCACACGTGAACACGGTCGGTCTTGAGCGGAGCGCCATCTGGGCCCTTGACGTACGGGGCGATCCACTTCGGGCGCCGATCGGCATGGTTGGGCCCACACGCCTGCTGACGCCAATGACCGCCCACCCACCATCGGTGTCGGTACTGACGGTCACCCGATGAACCATCGCGTTCCGGGGGCGGGTTCATGGGTCGTCGCAACTCGATGATGCTCACCCGGTCCGGGTCCGCGGCCGCACGAGAGGATTCCTCGGTCTGCGTCGACGGTGCACTGCCGAGGACGCGGGTGGAGGCGACGGTGGGTTGGCCCATTAGGAGCCAGGCCGCTCCGACGACACTCACCAACGGCGACGCCTCAGCCGATCGGGCCACCTCAGCGGTGCGCGGCACTAACGGCTGTAGCAGCAGCGTCGGGTTGGTCACCCACAGTGGCGAGGACACCCCGTAGGGGGCGAGCAGCTCGGGGTTCTTAGCCAGGCGTGACAACGGCTGAATTTGCAGCACCCCGTCGGGGCGAGACCACCACCACACCCCATCCCACGAAACCTCGGTAGGATCGTTGGGGCTCAAAGCATTCCATGGCACACTTCCGGCCGGCTTTGCCCAACACAACAGCCCAGTCGGAGCCGGTGCGGCGACAGCGGGCGTCCACTCCGGAAGGGAGTCGGCGGCATCGAGCGCGACGTCAACCATGTCGCGTGAAACCCAGTACAGCTCAGCATGTTTGATGATGTCGGCTTCGCCGCTCATCTGACTCAACGTCTCGGCCAGTTTCGCCTGCAGCCGCTTCAACCTTCGAAGGCTCTCCCCCGCAGCTCCCAGGGCCTCGGACGGTTCTGCAAGGGCGCTGGATTGGTGGTCGACAAGGCTGTCCAAAGCGTTGCACCACTGCCGGCGAATGTCGGGCAGGCCCGGTGCCGCCCACGGAGTCGCTTTGCGGCGGCTCATCGCCGGCCCGCCGTTCTAGCCGAGACCATCGGCGAACTCCATGACGGTTGCCGCCTGCTCCTCAATGAGAGAGACGAACTTCGGGATCGACTGCGTCGTCATGCGTGAGGGCAACTCCTGCGCCACCGCCCTGAGGCGGGCGCCGGCGGCCCGTAGTTCGGCCTGTTGCACCTCGCGGCTCACCGGAGACGGCGTCACATAGGTCAACACCGCCCGCAATTCGGGAAACCGGATGGCCTCCCCGCCGAGCTGCTCGTTGAACAGCCGCGCATGAGTGCCATCGGCGTGAGCCCAGCTGCGCATCTCCGATTCGAGGTAGGCGGCTATCACGTGCAGTGCCGTCGGTGTGGCGGCGGCGATGGTGGATGCCCCGGCTCGGCCGTACGTGCGGACGGTCTCGGCGAGGTCGCGAACCTCGGTGACCACCTTGGCCAGGTAATTGATATCAACTTGCACATCGAAGTCGGGCATACCAGCGATCCTAAGGGCGCGGCGCACCGCTGATCTGCAAAGATTCCCCCACTCACACCAGCTGTACTCCAGTCGGGGAGATGGCACTGCCGTGCCCGACGCGGCACGTACCCGACACACGCCCCTGGCCTTGCCTGTGGTTCTGCCTTTCTGGCCCTCCGATTGTGGCCGGCGATCCGCTCCGCGCAAGGCCACGGCCTCCGCTGCGCTGCGGGCCCACAGGCTCGGGGCAGCCCCCCACAAACGTTCGCTGCGCTCACCCGGGACCTGCCCCGCCCGGACCTTTGCACTCCACGGCCCTCTACCGGCCCAAATCTCCAGTGCCAGAAGGCAAAAAGAACGGGCGGGAGACCCCACGATGAGCACCCAGGCACACCATGAGCAGGCCAGCCTCTTCAGCGACGACACCAGCACACGCCGCCACCCCCGGCATGTGCTGTCGTATGGCCTCGGATTGGACAGCACGGCGGTCCTACTGCGCTGGCTCACCGACCCGTCCAGCCGTGACTTCGACCTATCCGACCTGGTGGTCATCACCGCCATGACCGGAGACGAATTCAGTGCCACCGGGGCCGACGTCGAGCGCTACGTGCTCCCCGAGCTACGTCGCCACCGGGTCCGGTTCGTCCAGGTCGGCCGCCACCAGCTGCTCACCACCGCCGCCGGCGAGGGCATCACCACCTTCAGCGACACCACCGAACCGGACCGACTCTTCGTCGAGGGGGCCTACGCGCTGTCGACGGAGATGCTCACCGCCGGCACCCTGCCGCAGCGCGGCGGTGCCCGCAAATGCAGCGCCCGAGCCAAGGGCGCGGTCCTCGACCCGGTGATCGCCCGACTCACCGGCGGGCAGCCCTATCAGCATTACGTCGGCTTCGAGGTCGACGAGATGGGCCGCGCCGAGCGCGACGCCGCCTACAACACAGCCGCACGAACCGGCCGCTACCCCCTGATCCAATGGGGATGGACGAGAGCTGACTGCGACACCTTTGTCTACAACCTCACAGGACGCAGATGGCTCAAAAGTGCCTGCAGCTATTGCCCTTTCGCGCTGAGCTCGGCACGAGGCGTGCAGTCGACGCTGCAGCGTTACGCCGCTGATCCCGCAGCCGGAGCGCTGGCCCTGTTCATCGAACACGTCGCGGTCTGTATCAACGACAAGCAAACCCTGCGCCCGACTGGCCGCCTCTACGACGATGTTGCCGCTGCTGGTCTGACCGGTGTCCTTGACCTATTCCACCGCCGCCTCGACGACACCGAGCACGCGATCTACGAAGTGCGCCGGGTGGCCAAGGTTCGCAGGACCGGAACCAGGCCGGTCATCGCCCGGTCAGTGCGTCTGCTCGATCGTGGATCTCGCGCCGGGATGGCAGCCGTACTACTGGGCATGCCCGGGCAGCTGCACACCGGCAACGACGGCATCGCGCGCAGCATCGCGCTGCGCCGCGGTGAGACGCCGCCATGGGCAGAGCGGTTCTATGTCGCCTGCCCGGCCGTCGTTGCGGACAAGGCCAGACCCCACTTCGAGCGCTGGTTCGCCGAGGTGGCCGGCGATGTCGCACTGTTCTGACACCCGCCGTCGGGCACGCCAGCTACAGCCCCAGCGGGTCCGACCAGGCCGGCTGCGCAAAGGCGGTGTCGAACGGCATCACCGGGCGCGGCCACACGCCGGTGACCACCCAGGTCAGCACCGGCGCCGACACCGGCCCCTGGACCGGCCGCGTCAACGCATCGACCAGCGCACTCTCACACGACGACATCAACCCAGGCTACCGGCGCGGTGCATATCCAGAATGGAAGCGCCTGGCGGCGCTGCAGTTGATTCGCCGGCCCCTGCGGGCCCGCCGACCCACCGAATTTTGCCTTTCTGGCCCTCCGATTGTGGCCGGCGATCCGCTCCGCGCAAGGCCACGGCCTCCGCTGCGCTGCGGGCCCACAGGCTCGGGGCAGCCCCCCACAAACGTTCGCTGCGCTCACCCGGGACCTGCCCCGCCCGGACCTTTGCACTCCACGGCCCTCTACCGGCCCAAATCTCCAGTGCCAGAGGGCAAAAAGAACGGGCGGCCACCGCCCACTCACCTCCCGAAAGGAACCCACCATGGCTCACGAACTCGATCAGACCGCAGGCAAAGTCAGCTTCGCCGACTCGCGTACCGACGCCTGGCACCAACTCGGCCAGCAGGTCGGCCACGCTATGACCGCCCGCGAGGCTCTGCACGCCGCCCACCTGGCCAACTGGAACGTCCGCAAAATGGCGCTGGTTGTCCCCCAGGAGCCGGTGATCAGCGAAACCGGTGTCACCACACCCGCCCCGCTGGCAGTGCCCGACCAGTGGGCCACCGTGCGCACCAACCCCATCACCGGAGCCCTCGACGTGCTCGGCGTGGTCGGCAACAAGTACGAGCCGATGCAAAACGAAGCATCGTGCGACCTGCTCGACGCGCTCACCGGAGAAAGCGGCGCGGTCTACGAGACCGCCGGGGCGCTACGCGGCGGGCGCGAAACGTTCGTCACCATGAAGCTGCCCGAATCCATGGTGTTCGACGGGATTGATGGCACCAAGGACCGCACCGACTTCTACCTTGCCGCGCTGAACTCTCACGACGGGTCCAGCAAGTTCCGCTTCCTGGTGACGCCGGTGCGCATCGTGTGCGCCAACACCCAAAGCGCGGCCATCGCACGCGCGGCGGCCAGCTTCGGCATCAGCCACACCGGCGGGGCCGCCGTCGCCTTGCAGGAGGCCCGACGAGCACTCAAGTTGAGCTGGCGCTACGTCGAAGCGTTCGAGCAGGAGGCAGCCGCCCTCTACGCCGCCCCCATGGACCTCGACCAGATGCGCCGTTTCGCCGGCGAGCTCGTCGACGTCGCCGGCGCCGAGTCCAAGACCACGGCCCGCAACCGCCGCGACACCGCCAACGCGATCGTCAAACTGTGGGTGTCCAGCCCCACCGTCGCCCCGATCGCCGGGACCCGGTGGGCGGCCTACAACGCGGTCACCGAGTACGTCGACCACTACAGCAAGGTCCGCGCCGCAGGAGATCCGCAGTCGGTACGGGCCCTGCGCGCAGTCACCGGCGGCAGCACCGCTCAGACCCTGAAGACCAACGCCTTCCGGATGCTGCAAACCCTCTAACTCCCCGGGTGGTCTGGCCCGCCCCGCGCGGGCCAGACCACCCCATCACCCACGATCCCGAAAGGCACTGCCATGCAGGAATATCGGGCACGACGGCCACGGCTTGACCGACCCGCACCGATGCCGTCGGGGAGCTGCCCAGGCGGAAGCGCCTGCGGCGCTGCTGAACACCGGGTCCCTGCGGGCCCCGGCGCTAGTTTATTTGCCTTCTGGCTTTCGATTATGGCCGGCGGCCCGCTGCGTGCAAGGCCACGGCCTCCGCTGCGCTCCGGGCCCAGGGGCTCGCAAATTTCTTTCGAGGCTCGCTGCGCTCGCGCGAAGAATTTTGCGCCCGGACCTTTGCACTCCACGGCCCTGATGCCGGCCCAAATCTTCAGTGCCAGAAGGCAAAAAGAACGGGCGGCCACCGCCCACTCACCCCATCGATGAAAGGTCACCATCACCATGAGCGAGAACACCACCACCGTCACCGACAACGACATCAACGCACAGGTCGCGGCGGCAGGCACCCTCGAACACCTCGACCCGCACACGTTGGAGCTGGAAGCCAACGTCCGCGACGACGCCGCACTCGACGCTGATTTCGTCGCCAGCATCAAAGAGCACGGCGTGCTCAACCCCATCCGCAGCGGTGCGCGGACACGACGGCGTGGTGCGGGTGCGCGCCGGACAGCGACGCACCCTGGCCGCACGCGAGGCTGGTCTGACCAGCGTCCCGGTCTACGTGCGCCCAGCCGGTGCGACCGACGACAAGGCCCAGGTGGTCGAACGGGTCTCCGAGCAGATCGTGGAGAACGACCGACGCCGCGAACTCACCGAGGCCCAGCGGGCACGCGGCATCCAGCAGATGCTCGACGCCGGAGCCTCCGTGACCAAGGTCGCCAAGAAGCTGTCCATCGGGCGCGACACGGTCAAATCCGTGGCAACCGCCGCCGGATCACAGGCGGCGATGGAGGCACTCGACGCGGGGCAACTGTCGCTGTCAGAGGCTGCAGTGCTCAGCGAGTTCGATGACGACCCCGACGCCATCATGCGTCTGCTCGAAGTGGCCGGAACCAACCGATTCGAGCATCGGGTCGCCGAAATCCGCCAGGACCGCGCCGCCCAACAGGCCTACCAGGAAGCTGCCGCCAGCTACACCGAGCAGGGATACACCGTGGTCGAGGACTTCCCCGCCTACGGGGACACGACGTGTGTGGAACTGCGCTACCTGCGCACCCCCGAGGGCGAGGCTGCCACCGACGAGCATGTCACCGACCCTGCACACTGGGCGGTCTGCCTGACCGAAGTCGAAGGCTACGTCGACACCGAGACCGGCGAACCCGTCGACGCCCACGACATCGACTGGCACGCTCGATTCAGTGCCACGGTTGCCGAGGGCAAGCGCGACCCCAGCTCGGTCACCGAAGTGGTTGTGTGGGAGGCAGATTGGTTGTGCACCGACTACGCCGCCGCCGGACTGGTCTTGTGCGAAACGCTGGCTAAGCGCGTGGAAGCCCTCGCCCGCGAGGACAGCGACCACCACGCCGATGACTCCAGCGACCAGGACGCCGAAACGCGGGAGGCCGCAGCAGCCGAAGCGGCGCGCCGCGAGCGGCGCAAGGTCATCGCGCTCAACAAGCTCGGCGAAGCCGCCCAGCAGGTGCGTCGCCAGTTCATCACCGACAAGATCCTCGCCCGCAAGACCGCCCCCAAGGGTGCGGCGATGTTCGTGGCGAGCTGCCTCACCCGCGACGTGCGCCTGATCGAGGAACACCACGGCGGGCAGATCAGCGCCGAGATGCTCGGGGCCAGCGACTCGACAGCAGTGACGAAGATGGTGGCCGAGCTGCCCGCCACCGGCGACGGACGCGCCCAGGTGATCACCCTGGCGCTGGTGCTCGGTGCACTGGAAGCCCGTACCGGCAAGGACGCCTGGCGGGGCAGCGGCTGGGGCCACTACGTCGGAGCCGCCGAGCTGCTGCGCTTCCTGGCCGACAACGGCTACCCGCTGGCCGACATTGAGCGCGTCATCCTCGGCGAGCAAACCGTCGATGCACTCTATGACTCGCTGACCGAGCAGTCCGAGCCCGCCGAGGACGACTAGCCCCCGCGTCGGGAGGTGGGGCCGGTCAGCGCCGGTCCCACCTCTCGCTCGGGACCGCCATCAGCAGGACCATGGTCGCGCATTTCATCCACGGAATCGACATCGCCGCGACCAGTGCAGCGGAAGCGCCTGACGGCGCTACTGAATTATTTTTCTGACCGCTTTCTCTTTTATCAATTGTGGCCGGCGGCCCGCTCCGCGCAAGGCCACGGATACGGCCTAACGGCCCGGAAACTTTTCCACGAATCCGCTCGCAAAAGACGCTCACGGGGAAAACTTTCCGTCCGGACCTGTGCACTGCGCTGGGCCCTACGCCGGCCATGACATTGATGCGAGAAAACGCCAAAGAACAGGCAGCACCAAAGCCGAACAGGAGTGTGCGAAAGCATGTTACGACCGATTCGAGGGTCCGATACCGGCCAGAGCCATACCGGCGGAACGGGTTGCCTTCAGCGTAATTACGCGCTGGTTTTCGCCCGGTCAAAAAAGGTCACAGCTTACCCACAAATAGCCAGATAAATGTTGCCTGACACGCCGAAATGCCGATATAATCGAAATAGATAACAGCAATTCGTGACAACCCTTAAGGAGTGAGAAATGACCGCCATCACCGTCTACACAAAGCCCGCCTGTGTGCAATGCAACGCGACCTTCCGGGCATTGGACAAAGCAGGTGTGGATTACGCGAAAGTCGACATCACCGTCGACAGCGACGCCCGCGACTACGTGATGGGACTGGGCTACCTGCAGGCCCCCGTCGTGGTGGCCGGCGGACAGCACTGGTCCGGTTTCCGGCCCGACCGCATAGCTGAGGTCAGCAAAGCCCACCCGCTGAGCGCCTGATCACCTTTGACCACGACAGGAGACCCACGATGTACCAGCTATCCATCGACCACCAAGGCCGGTCGGTCACCACCACCGACCACCCCGACCGCGACGACGCTCACCGCAGCCTCATCAACTACGTCATCGGCGCCGACTACTACCTGCGCCCGCTGCCCACGCACCCCGACACCACCCGCTACGAACTGCTCGCCCTGGCCGAACCCGACAGCCGCGCCACCAGGCCGCACCACACGGGACACGCCACCATCGCCCCGGCCGGTCACGAAGCCAGCGAGACCGCCACCTACCACGCCGCCGTCGCCGCGCAGCGATGGATCACCGACCACCACGACACCTGGCACCACGGGTCCGACACCGACCCCGGAGCGCGCTACCCGCTGGCGGTCCTCACCGCCGCCCGCGCCGAAGGCCACTGCTGGTTCACCGCTGGCACACTCTGGCGCGAAGCCGCACAGCTGGCCGGAGTCGAGCTGCCCACCGCACCCGATCAGCATGTCCTGGAGACACTGCGCCATCACGCCCTGAGCCAGGCCGGTACTCACCCCAGCCCCGCCGAGCTGGCCGCCGCCGTGCACGCCGCTTTGCCCACCGCCACCACCACCGACCAAGCCAGCGCCCTGACCTGGTGGTATGCCCTGCTGATCTGGGGGGCCACCGCATCATGACCGCCGCGCACCGCGCCCCACTGCACGTCGTCCCCGACAACGACACCGACCGGGCGGCCGCCGAAGACTTCGAGCTCAGCGCCGAACCGAGCGGCGAAACCATCGCCGCACGCTGGGAGCCGGAAAATCAGCTCCTCGGAGGCCTGCTGTGGATGCCCTACACCCGAGCGCGCACGTTCTGCGACCTCATCCCCGACATCGCCATCTGGCGGCCCATGAACCGCTGGGTCTACGAGATCATCCGCCGCGTCACCGACGCCCGCCGCGACCCCGATCCGGTCACCGTATTGGCCTACGGTCGCCAACACGCCGCCACCCAGTCGCTGGACCCCACTCGCCCCCCGACCGCCGGCCAACACCACCGACTGGCCCTGCATCTGGCCGACCTCTACACCCACACCGTCAGCGCCGCCGCAGCAGCCAACCACGCGCGCGACGTGCTCGACGAGGCGTACCGCCGTGCGGTGCGCGAACACGGAATCCGCATGCAGCAGATGGCCGACAGTGGCGCCGACCGTGCCGACCTCACCACCCACATCAGCACCGCCCGCGACGACCTCGCCGAACTGTGGCGACGCGCCGAAGCGGCCGCCCAGCCCGGATGGGACCAGCCGTGATGAGCCCCGGCCGTACCTCCACCCCGGTCAGCGTCGATCTGCGCATCGCCGCCCGCGCTGGCCAAGCGGTCCAATCCTGCGCCGCCCAGGACCACGGCCAATCCGCCCGCACCGCGCACGCCTGGATCGACACCCTGCACAACCGCGCCCGCCGCGCTGCCGAGCGGCAACGCACGCGGTCGCAGCGCTGAGCCTGCGCCCGAACCTGGGTTGTCAGCGGTCGCGCCCACAATGATTCGCAGCACCCCACCAGGAAGAAAGGGACTCGCGATGCGGCCCACCCGAGCAGCAACACTGACCGCCCTCGCCGGGGCCCTCATCCCCATCACCAGCCTGTTCGCACCCGCGCTCAGTCATGCCGGCGCCTACACCGTGGCCGCCGGCGACGAGATCGCCGTGCACTCGAACACCGGGTCCACCACCTGCACGCTGGGCTACACCTACACCGCCGGGGCCACCACCTATGGGGTCACCGCCGGCCACTGCACTCGAGGTGGCGGCTCCGCAGTATCCGACCACGACAGCGGGGCCACCGGCGCCGTCGCCGTCGCCGTCAACGACCCCGATCCGCTTTTCGACGACTTCGCGCTGATCAACTTCGGCACCAGCCGATCGGTGTCCACGATCAACGGCATGCCTGTCAGCGGCATGGGTGTTCCAGATCCCGCAATCACCGTGTGTCGCAGCGGAATCCGCACCAAGACCGTCTGTGGACAGCTCGACGGGCGGCTACTCGGCTACCAATACAGCGTGACCGGGATGCCCGAAAGCATCCCCGGCGACTCCGGAGCGCCCGTGTGGCAGCCCGCCAGCGACGGCACCGCCACCATCGTCGGTATCTGGCTAGGCGAGCACCACACCCACAGCGGCACCCGCACCGGCCGCTTCACCAGCCTGACCGAATCGCTGACCGATCTGGTCGTCGCCGGCCTGCAGCGCTGACCCCGGGAGCGGGCCGGTGCCCGTGCACTGAGAAAAGCCGGCGCGCAGCGCCGCCCACATCTATCCACCAAACCCGCGCGCTGGGCTGAGAAACAACCCCGGTCCATTCTCGCCACGGTGCCGATTGCGCGAAATACCGCCTCGCAGAACCCGTTCGGGGTGAAGGCACTTATAGTGCCAGCCACAGACGGCCCGTCACCTCGCCCGCGCCCCACCTGTCAAGCGGCGCCCGGAGGCGCCGATGCCCGCCTGCGGCGGGCGTGGGTTTGGGTAGCTGCTCACCTTTAACCGTTCAGCTGGGTCGCCCAGTGTGACCGACGAGGCCCCGTCACGCGCAACCCACACCCGCGCCGAACTGCGCAGGCCGAGTGACCTTTTCGGCCCAACGCCAGCTCGCCAGGGCGCTGCGCGCCGGCTCGCGCGGGCCGAAAACCCTGCTCCGCTCGTCACGGCCTCTTCGGGGTTGCGCGCGCCACCCCGCCGGTCCCCCGCACCCCCAGCGCTAACCGGCGCACCCACCCCGTACACGAACGGAGAACACCATGACCAAGATCGCCATCCCCGAGTCGCACATCGGCATCCCCGCCGGAGCGATCTCCCAGGCCTACGTACGACTGCGCGGCGCCCAACAGCCCGACATCAGCGTCCATCACGCCCACACCGACATCGCCCGCGTCACCCTCACCTGGGGACGCATCCTGTTCACCTTCTTCAACACCCAAGCAGCCCAGGGCGTGCTGGAAGCCTTCGGAGCCGCCCGCCAGGCGCTGGCCGGGCTCCCCGACAACCTCGCCCCGCGCGACCAACAGCCCTACGACGGGCCCGCCATCGGCGTCGACTGGACCCGACGCCCGCCCTACGCCGTCACCCGCCGCGAAGCCCTCACCCCCGACAAGCGACGCACCATCCGCTGGGTCGAGGTCTACATGCGGCCCGTGACATTCCAGATCGTCGACCTCGCCGCCTACCGCAGCGCTGTCGAAGTCCTCCAACTCGCCCACAAAACAGCCGCCGCCGTCTGCCTCGACGGAGACCAACACCGCTTCGATCCCACCGACGCCAGCTACCGCCCGACCCGGTGATCCACAGGGGCCGCACTTATCCACAACCGGGAGTGCGGCCCCTCCCGCCACCGCCTCCTGGCGGCGATCATCGGAACATGACCATCACCTGGGCAGTGACCAGCAGCGGCCACCGCAGCGAGCAGACCATCATCGGTCTCGGCGACAACCCCGCCCACGCACGCATCCGGCTCACGGCCGCCACCGCGGCCCTGATCGCCCGCGCCGGCGATGACGAATGGCCGCGCTACACACTGCACCTCGGAGCCGACATCGCCGCCATCATCCAGACCGGCCATGCCGTCGACGGCAGCCCCGACCACACCGGCACCGCCGAGCTCCTCGCCTGCCTGCACCACGACAGCCCCCATCCCTTCACGCCGTAACCCCCGCACACCACACCGGCGCGGTGCGGTGTCTTCGCCGTGCGCGGTCGCCGGGGCACTAGGTGCGACCGGCGGAGGCCCGCCTGCGGCGGGCGTGGTCCGTAGCCCCTCACCTTTAACCGTTCAGCTGGGTCGCCCAGTGTGACCGACGAGGCCCCGTCACGCGCAACCCACACCCGCGCCGAACTGCGCAGGCCGAGTGACCTTTTCGGCCCAACGCCAGCTCGCCAGGGCGCTGCGCGCCGGGCTCGCGCGGGCCGAAAACCCTGCTCCGCTCGTCACGGCCTCTTCGAGGTTGCGCGCGCCACCCCGCCGGTCCCCCGCAACCCCAGCGCTAACCGGCGCACCCAACCCGTACACGAACGGAGAACAACCATGACCACCCACACCGACCTCCTCGCCGGCGGCCGCCACACCTACTGGCTGGGCGAACGCCTCGCCGCCATCGCCACCGACCTGCTCTACTTCGTCGAACCCGGCCACGAGGAACTGCACCCCGACGGCATCCCCGACGGGCTGACCATCACCGCCCACCGCCGCAACCACACCTGGGGCTCCACCGCCCAGGTCTGGGCCCGAGACCCCCAGGCAGTCCTGCAGGCCAGCGCCGAATCCAGCGCCGCACACCCCGACCTCGGCCGCTCCATCTCCGCACGCACCCGCCACTTCCGCGGCGGCGGCCTGCTCTGGACCCACACCGCACCTGTCGTCACCGATGAACCGATCAACCCGCTGGACCCCTGGAGCTACGCCGCTGTTGGCCGCCACCTCTACCAGCTGCGCCCCGAATACCGCCTCGACGGCGCACCCCTATGGCAGCTCCGCACCGACGACCTCGACACCGAACATCCCCGCTTCGCCGGCATCGACTCCGCCACCACCCACATCGCCGAGTTCCTCGAACCCGCACCCGCACCGTCCCGGCGGCGCCGCGGCACCCGCAGCGCCTGACATCCACACCACGCCGGCGGCCGCCAACCCACCGCGGCCGCCGGCACCTCCCCTCCCACACCACCGAAAGGACCCCACAATGAGCGAGCACGCCACCACCCCCGCAGGCGAGACGACACCCCTGCGACGCGACGGAAACGCCAACTACTACAACCAGATTGACCCGCCAGCAGCACATTTCATCGAACAGACCGTGGCAGTGCACCTACGGCTCTCCGACGACGGCACCCGCTGGATCGTCGACGGCCCCAGCGTCGACGGCCACCCGCTCGACAGCACCTACCGCGATCTAAGCGCCACCAACTCCGAATGCGCCTGCAGCCAGCCCAAGGAATGCGCCCGGCTCCGCGACCACGCCGACAATCTGCCGCTACCCACCGGCGCCGAACTGCTCACGATGCTCGCCGCCGCCCTCGACGCACCCGCCGAGCTCATCACCGCCGAACAAGCCAGCAGCTGGGCCGGGCGCACCCTCACCGCCGACGAGGTCGACCGCCTCTCCGAAGCGATCCCGCACTCCTCGATCCCCGACGCCATCGACACCATCGCCGCCAGCTGGGACTAAAACTCAGCAGCACGGGCCCGGTCACCCACCGCAGGGTGACCGGGCCCCCCTTTTCCTCCGGTCCTAGCCGCCCGCAGCAGCCCTCCGGGGCGCTTGGCGAACGTCCGATATCCGTAACCCCTCACTTATCTACCTGTCAGCAGCCGCCCAGCCTGACCGCAGGACCCCGAGCCGGCTCAACCCACACCCGCGCCGAACTGCACAGGCCGAGTGACCTTTTCGGCCCTGCCAACTCGCCGAAGGCGCTGGCGCGCCCGGCTCGCGCACGCCGAAAACCCTGCTCCGTCCCGGCGCGGCCTCTGCGGGGTTGACCCGCCCCACCCCACGGTCCATGACGCGGCCGCACTGACCGGCGCACCGCCGGTCACCAACAGTGAGGACCCACCATGTTTGACCCCTTCGACAAGATCGCCGTACCCACCACCGCCGGCACCTACGTCATCGCCCTGTACTACGACATCGACGCCGCCGCACCCGATTACAGCGACGACGGCGGATTCGTCTACCTCGGCACCGCCCGTACCATCAGCGCTCAACTCGGCGACGCCGCCCACGACGTCGCCGCCCTGCTGCGCCAGCACACCGCCGCCAATGACTCCCTCAACGACCATGAGTACCGGTCCGCGGCCGCCCTCTGCCGCTACCTGTGGCTGACCCACGGACTCACCGGCATCCTGGAAGTCACCCGCAGCGGCGACCGCTACGGCACCGCCGAGCCCAGCGCCGACCGCTACCGCAGCATCGACGGTCTGGCCTGGGCCCCCGCCGACGCGACAACACCCCTGGACTACACACGTGGCACCGTGGCCGCCTACGACGCCTGGGCCAACGGCGAGGTCTACGGCTACACCGTCGTCGCCCCCGACTGCCGAGACGTCGCCTCCTGCTGGGACTTTTACGCCGACCCCGACGAGCCGATCACCGCTGACGCTCCCCCCGGCCTGGCCACCATGGTCGCCCAGGCGCGCGAGGAGATCGACCACGACGTCGAAGCACGCACCGCCCAGGCCAACACCATCGGGTCCGGATTCATCGGGCTCATCTAAAAACACTGTCCCGGCGAGCCGGCCACCGCGACATCCACCGGTGGCCGGCCGCCCTACAGCGACCCACCGCCCACTGGCGGCCGCCCTGGCGGGCGCCGGATGCCCGCCTGCGGCGGGCGTGGGTTGGGTAGCTACTCACCTTTAACCGTCAGCAGGGGTCGCAGCCTAATCGGCCGGGGGCCCGACCGGTCAACCCACACCGACGCCGAACTACGCAGGCCGAGTGACCTTTTCGGCCCTATCAAGCTCGCTGCCGCTCGCGGGCCGAAAACCCTGCTCCGTCCAACGTCGGCTCTTCGGGGTTGACCGCCCACCCTCACCCGATTGACCGCTCCCCAGCGCTGACCGGCGCACCACTCACCACGAGAAACGGGAGAACAACCATGGACCACGCATTCGAACTCGCCTTCGACCTTCTCGCCGAAGCCGCCGACCGCATCCAGCACCAGCAGTACGGCATCACCCGAAACCTGCACCACAACCACGGACCGATCCAGCTGACCACCGTCCACGAGTACAGCCCCGAACAGGGACACCACCTCGTCCTGCTCGCCAACGACGACTACGGACTCCTGGCCGCCATCGAGGCCACCGCACCCGACCTTGACACCACCCCCGACACCCGCATCCAGAAAGTCCGGGCCGGCGACCTGACCTTCCACGCCGTGCCCGGCACCTGGTCCTACCGCGCCACCGGCGCCCACACCTACACCCTGACCGCCGGAGTCGGCGACGAGCCGATGTGGACCCTCACCATCGACCACGCACCCCTGGCCCTGGCCTACGACGACCTCCACCAGGCCATCGACGACGTGCTCACCACCGAACCCGTCGCCGCCTAACCGATCCCGGCCGGGCCCGCCACCACCAGGCGGTGGGCCCGGCCCCATCCACCCACTCACCACGGAAAGGACCCACCATGACCAACACTAACGACGCCGACTGGCAGGCCGACTGGGCAATCGAGATCGACCGAGGCCGCCTGGCCCTCGACGGCAGCCTGGTCGACGCCATCAACGCCCTCACCCGCGCACAGCAGGCGCTGGCCACTTTGACCAGCACACACGTCTACGACATCGAGTTCGCCGAGAACCCCCAAGGCGACGACATCGCCTCGTTCCTGTCCGACAGCCTGCGCAACACCCGAGCCGCCTACCACATCGCTCACCGCGTCATCGAGGACGAACGCACCTAAGACGTCAGGGGCCGGGCCCACCGCCACCTGGTGGGCCCGGCCCCGCAGCCCCGACAACAGCTCTGCACCAGCACATCTCAACCCCGGAGGCCCGACAATGAGAACCGCTCCACACCCACAATATGCGTTGCAAGACGTATTCCCTCAGAGTAGTATTTGCGTATGCTGATCGACTGGTCCGACGAGTTCGACACCTGGCTCGATCGGCTTGAAGATCACGCCCACAACGACCCGATCAGCGCCCGCCGACTCGACTACATCACCGCACAACTGCAGCACCTCCAAGAACTCACCGACGCACCCGAAGAAGACACCGCCCACCTGCGCCGCGTTCGCCAATCCAAGACCTATCCCGTCTGGAGACTGGCCCACCCCTACGACCCCGACATCGCCGTGCGGCTCATCGTGTGGTTCCCCGACGACGAACACGCCGTCATCGCCCTCTTCGCCGGCGACAAAGCCCGCATCGGAAACGCCTTCTACAACAGCGTCGGAACCCGAGCCGACGCCGCAATCGAGACCTGGAAACGCAGAAAGGACACCCAATCATGACTGTTGAAGATCGCGGCGGGGCCCGCCTCAAGAAGCTGCTCGCCGACCCCGACCGCGCCGAGCGCGTCGACCACATCCGCCAGCAGATGCGCGAGGACGACCGCGCCTACGCCATGAACCTGGCGCTGATCCGCCGCGCCGCCGACCTCACCCAAGTCGAACTCGCTCGACGCCTGGGAGTAGGACAAGCCGCGGTGTCCAAAGTCGAACGCCAACACGACCTGCTGCTGTCCACCCTGTCCAGCTACGTCGCCGCCGCCGGCGCCAACGCGCGCATCGTCGTCACCGTCGGAGACCGCGACCTGGAATTCGACCTCGCCACCCTGGCCGACGCAGCGCCACCGGAACAGTAACCAGTCGCACCCGAGGGCACCCGCCAGCGAGCGACGCTGGCGTGGTGCCCCTCGTTCATCGTCGAGCCTCGGCGCTGCGGCCCCGAGGCGCCGGCGCACTAGGTGCGACCGCCGGATGCCCGCCTGCGGCGGGCGTGGGTTGGGTAGCTACTCACCTTTAACCGTCAGCAGGGGTCGCAGCCTAATCGGCCGGGGGCCCGACCGGTCAACCCACACCGACGCCGAACTACGCAGGCCGAGTGACCTTTTCGGCCCTATCGAGCTCGCTGCCGCTCGCGGGCCGAAAACCCTGCTCCGTGCGCCGTCGGCTCTTCGGGGTTGACCGCCCACCCTCACCCGATTGACCGCTCCCCAGCGCTGACCGGCAGCGCACCGAAAGGGGAAACGTCATGTCCATCACCACCGCCATCATCACCACCGACTGCATCGCCACCATCGACCAGCCCGTCGATTGCCTCCTCGACGCCATGATCGAAGCCCAGAACCGCGTCGGACAGATCACCTGGGACGACATCGCCGCCGAGCGGGCCCACGGCACCTACCGCAACCCCGCAGGAGCCACGGCCCCCATCACCGTCGTCGACACCAGCACCACCACCGACCTGCTCGACACCATCCGAACCTGGATGCAGCACGCCTAGCCGCAGCGCCGCCCTGGCCCGGCCCCGCCTCGCGCGGGGACCGGGCTACCGGCGTCTTCCGGGATCACACCTCACCAGCAGCAGCGGCCGCCCTGGCGGGCGCCGGATGCCCGCCTGCGGCGGGCGTGGGTTGGGTAGCTACTCACCTTTAACCGTCAGCAGGGGTCGCAGCCTAATCGGCCGGGGGCCCGACCGGTCAACCCACACCGACGCCGAACTACGCAGGCCGAGTGACCTTTTCGGCCCTATCAAGCTCGCTGCCGCTCGCGGGCCGAAAACCCTGCTCCGTCCAACGTCGGCTCTTCGGGGTTGACCGCCCACCCTCACCCGATTGACCGCTCCCCAGCGCTGACCGGCGCACCACTCACCACGAGAAACGGGAGAACAACCATGACCACCACCACCGCCACACCCACCGTGCCCACCACCGTGTACCTCAACGAGGCCCCTGCCAGTTTCCTCGGCTTCAACCGCGCTGCACCCGCGCGGCTGCGCGCCGCCGCAACTTTCAACCTGCCCATCCCCACCGACACCCGACCCCAGCAGACCGCCATCAGCGCCGCACTCGAGCACATCTTCGACGAGCTCAACTGCGAACCCACCACCACCTGGGCCACCGGATGGCGCCACGCCGGACACCGCAGCCTGTCCGTCGGCGACGTCGTAGTCATCGGCGAAACCGCCTGGGCCGTCGCCTCGGTGGGCTGGAACCCCGTGTCCACCGACGAACTCACCGCAGCCATCGACCGGTCCTGACCACCCGATCGGGCCCCGCCCCGGCGCGGGGCCCGATCACCACCCCAGCTCATCCAGCACCCATCCTTGAAAGGACACCACCATGGGCCAATACTTCAACCCCGTCATCGTCGACCCCACGGGCCAACCCCTGGCCGCCCTCAACCCCGCCACCTACGGCGCCGGACCCAAACTGTCCACCCACACCCGCGCCGACTGCCCCCTCATGACCGCCGTGGAAATACTGCTCACCCTCGACGGCGGTGCCCGCCTGGTCTGGGCCGGCGACTACGAGGACCCCGACGACGACCAGGCTGCGCTGTATTGGCTCGTCGAACCCCAGCACTTCGTGCGGTTCGCCGGCCTCATCGACCCCGACGAGCCGGTCACCCCCAACGCTGAAGCGCCCGCAGCACTGCCGGCCCACCGGTACATCTGCAACGCCGACAAGCGCCAGTACCTCGACAAAGACCACTTCGGAGTCGACGACTACGGATTCCGGCGCTCCCCCCTGCCCTGGCTCACCGCCGAAGGCGGCCTCGCCACACAGAGACGCCACACCACCTGGGCCCGCGACCGCATCTACCTCGCAGCCCAGCACCCAGGCCCCGGATGGACCGAAGTGCCCGCCCTGCTCTGGGTCTGACCAACCACCAGCCCGCCCGGGTCCGCGCAGCCGCGCGGGACCGGCGGGCCTGTGGTGTCTTCCGGTCCGCCGCCCCCCTGTCGGCCGGCGCGCCCGGAGACGCGGAGGCCCGCCTGCGGCGGGCGTGGTCCGTAGCCCCTCACCTTTAACCGTTCAGCTGGGTCGCCCAGTGTGACCGACGAGGCCCCGTCACGCGCAACCCACACCCGCGCCGAACTCCGCAGGCCGAGTGACCGTTTCGGCCCAACGCCAGCTCGCCAGGGCGCTGCGCGCCGGCTCGCGCGGGCCGAAATCCCTGCTCCGCTCGTCACGGCCTCTTCGGGGTTGCGCGCGCCACCCCGCCGGTCCCCCGCAACCCCAGCGCTAACCGGCGCAGCAAATACCGCAGACGAACGGAGAACAACCATGACCTACCCCCTCGACGACTTCTGGGCCAACGTCGACGCCGCCCTGAACCGCTGCGCAGAGGCCACCACCGTCGAAGACGTGATCACCATCCTCAACGAACACTTCAACCCCTCCAGCGGCGCCGCCTTCTTCGGCGGCTCCGGGGGCGACACCCAGCTCCTCGACAAGCTCTACTGGGACCGAGCCGACAGCACCTGGCGGGTCGTCCGCTACGACGCCCCCTACTACTGGTGCCTGGCCGACACCAACGGCGACCTGCTCACCTACATCGAAGGCGACGTCTACCGCGGCAACACCATGACCGACTAACCCGCCGCCCCGGCCGGTGTCCGCGCAGGGTGCGGGCACCGGCTGGTGTGGTGTCTTCCGGTGCGCGGTCGCCGGCGCACTAGGTGCGACCGGCGGATGCCCGCCTGCGGCGGGCGTGGTCCGTAGCCCCTCACCTTTAACCGTTCAGCTGGGTCGCCCAGTGTGACCGACGAGGCCCCGTCACGCGCAACCCACACCCGCGCCGAACTCCGCAGGCCGAGTGACCTTTTCGGCCCAACGCCAGCTCGCCAGGGCGCTGCGCGCCGGCTCGCGCGGGCCGAAAACCCTGCTCCGCTCGTCACGGCCTCTTCGAGGTTGCGCGCGCCACCCCGCCGGTCCCCCGCACCCCCAGCGCTAACCGGCGCACCCACCCCGTACACGAACGGAGAACACCATGGAGATCGACTACGGCCTGGCCTGGGACTTCCTCGACGACCACGACAGTCGGCCCTACCAACTGCGCTTCCGCCGCAACGGGTGGTTCGACGACACCGGCCAACTCATCGCCGTCGTCGCCAAGTTCGACCACCCCGACAACGGACACACCCTGCCCATCAGCCGAGCCGACGTCGACTTCAACGACGTCGAGCAGGCCATCGACGGCTGGCAGAACTGGGCCCGAATCACCGACTCCACCGTCAGTCTCGCCGCCATCCGCCGCCGCCTCACCGCCGCCGGCCTCGCCTAACCCCACCCCCAGAAAGGAACCCACCATGAGCGCATTCATCGTCGACCCCGAACACATCCACGTCCTGCTCTGGGCCGCCAGCCGGCCCACCAACCCCTACGGACCCCTGGTCTGGTACTACGACAACCCCAGCCGAGAAGGCCGGCTCACCGACGACGCAATCGACACCGTCGGACAGATGCTTGTCGACGAGAACGCCGCCTCCGTCAACTACCGCTACGACGAAGACGACGCCTATATCTACGCCTACCAGCGGCCCCGCCACACCACCTGGAGCGGTGTCGAGCTGCTCAAAGCTCTGCACTGCTACGAATACCAGTCCTGCGAGCACCCCGGCTGGCGCACCAGCCAAGCCCACTCCTTCTGCCGCGCCCTCGAACACCGCCTCATCGGCGAACTGCCCGGCTACGACGACGCACCCTGGGCCATCAGTCGCCTCGACACCCCCGCCGCCGAACGACGGGCCGACACCCACCCCGGCACCTAACCCGCCGCCCCCGGCCGGTGTCCGCGCAGGGTGCGGGCACCGGCTGGTGTGGTGTCTTCCGGTACGCGGGCGCCGGCGCACTAGGTGCGACCGGCGGATGCCCGCCTGCGGCGGGCGTGGTCCGTAGCCCCTCACCTTTAACCGTTCAGCTGGGTCGCCCAGTGTGACCGACGAGGCCCCGTCACGCAGCCCACACCCGCGCCGAACTCCGCAGGCCGGTGACCTTTTCGGCCCAACGCCAGCTCGCCAGGGCGCTGCGCGCCGGCTCGCGCGGGCCGAAAACCCTGCTCCGCCCGTCACGGCCTCTTCGAGGTTGCGCGCGCCACCCCGCCGGTCCCCCGCAACCCCAGCGCTAACCGGCGCACCCAACCCGTACACGAACGGAGAACAACCATGACCATCAAACTTGGAGCCCCCGCCGACGTCATCGCCGCTGCCCCCGCCCTGCTGGGCTTCACCCCCACCAACAGCGTCGTGGTCTACCTGCTAGGCACCGAGCCCGACGGCACCCCCATCATCAAAGTCACCATCCGCTGCGACATCACCATCAGCGCCAGCCAAGCTGCCAGCTTCGCCCGCACCTGCCACCTCGACGCCGCGAAATACGACGGCGCCCTGCTCCTGGCCGTGTGCAGCGCCGAGCTCGACGACCACGCCGCAGTGGTCCTCGACGGCATCCGCGACTCCCTCACCGAGGCCGGCATCACCGTCCGCCGCCGCCTCACCACCCGCGACGTCACCGCCGCCGGTACCTGGATCGACCCCGACACCGGAGCCACCGGAACCACCTACCCCTACACCGACTCGCTGCTGACCGCGCAGCGCATCCACGACGGCGCGATCCTCACCGCCCACCGCGAGGACCTCGTGCGCGAGTTCGACCCCATCACCCCCGCCCCCGCCGTCGCCGTCGGAGACCACGCCGTCCTGGTAACCACCACCATGGAGGACATCACCGACGCTCTCACCGGAGCCAGCCGCTACATCAGCGCCACCCTGTCCACCCGCGCCGGCATCCTCATCACCAGCCACCCCGCCCTCCGCGACGCGATGCTGCACCTCGCCCTCGACCACGAGCGTGCCGCCACCAACGTGTGGACCCACATCGCCCGCCAACTGCGCGGGCGCCCCCGCACCGAAGCGCTCACCATCGCCGCAGTCTGCTACTGCCTGATCAACGACACCGTCCGCGCCGGAATCGCCGCCGACATCGCCATCACCGAGGCCACCGACGCCGGCGACGAACCGCCCACCCTGGCCGCCATGCTCCTGGCCGCCCTCGAATCGGGCATCGAGCCCGCCCTGATCCGCCGCGTCCTCACCGACACCCACCCCGGCACTTAACCCGCCGCCCCCCGGCCGGTGTCCGCGCAGGGTGCGGGCACCGGCTGGTGTGGTGTCTTCCGGTACGCGGTCGCCGGCGCACTAGGTGCGACCGGCGGATGCCCGCCTGCGGCAGGCGTGGTCCAGCCCTCACCTTTAACCGTTCAGCTGGGTCGCCCAGTGTGACCGACGAGGCCCCGTCACGCGCAACCCACACCCGCGCCGAACTCCGCAGGCCGAGTGACCTTTTCGGCCCTACCAAGCTCGCTGCCGCTCGCGGGCCGAAAACCCTGCTCCGCCCGTCACGGCCTCTTCGGGTTGCGCGCCACCCGCCGGTCCCCACAGCCCCAGCGCTAACCGGCGCAGCAAATACCGCAGACGAACGGAGAACAACCATGACCCTCGCCGCCAACCCCTGGGCCGTCACCGACCACGACCCCACCAGCAACCTCAACGCCGGGCCGAGCACCACGGCGGTGCTGGCCTACGCCCGCGCCGACATCCACTCCGCTGTGGCCGCCGCCGACGACCCGCACCGCCGCCACCAATACAC
>NZ_BLLB01000003.1 GCF_010723735.1 Mycolicibacterium hippocampi
CGCTGGCCTCGCTGTGGCCCGCAGAGGCGCTGGAGCCGTGCGGCTGCTGATCTTCGGCGGTGAGGCCTGCCCACCGGAGCTGGCCGGGCGGCTCGCGGTGGACGGTCGCGAGGTATGGAACACCTACGGGCCCACCGAGGCGACGGTCGTGGCGTGCGCGGCGCGGTTGGACGGAAAAGCCCGGTGAGTATCGGGCTGCCGCTACCCGGGTGGGATCTGGCGGTGGTCGGCAGGACGGCTCGCCGGTGGAACTCGGCGAGGTCGGTGAGCTCGTCATCGGTGGTGTCGGGCTGGCGCGCTACCTCGACCGGACAAGGACGCCGAGAAGTACGCAGCCATGCCGAGCTCGCCTGGAGCCGTGCCTACCGCAGCGGTGACCTGGTCCGGCTGGAATCCGACGGGCTGTACTTCGTGGGACGCGCCGACGACCAGGTCAGGGTCGGCGGCCGGCGTATCGAGCTCGGCGAGGTGGAAACCGCGCTGGTGAACCTGCCCGTGTCAGCGGTGCTGCCGCGGCGGTGCGCAAGACCGCCAGCGGCACCTGCTGGTCGGCTACCTCGTCGTCGCGCCTGTCGCCGAACAGGCCTTCGACGTCGTCGAGGCCCGCGCCCGGCTGTCCGGGTCGCTACCCGCCGCGTTGGTGCCCGGCTGGTCGTCGTCGCCGAACTGCCCACCCGTACGTCGGGAAGGTCGACCGCGACGCCCTTCCGTGGCCGGTCGGCTCGGCAGGTGACGACGCCGCTCCCGAGCTGGGCGGCACCCTCGGCTGGCTGGCCGCATTGTGGCGTGACGTGCTGGCTGCGCCGGTGGACGGGCCGGAAGCGGACTTCTTCGCCCTCGGCGGCGGGTCGCTGTCGGCGGCACAGCTGACCGCCGCGCTGCGGCAGCGCTACCCGCAGGTGACGGTCGCCGAGCTCTATGACCATCCCCGACTGGGGTCGCTGGCGGGCTACCTGGACGAGCTCGATCCGCCGCCCGCCGTGGTGACCCGCGACGTGAAGCCGGTCTCGCGGCTGACCCAGGCCGTGCAGATAGCCGCGAGTGTGCCGCTGGCGACGCTGGCCGGCATGCAGTGGGTGGTCTGGCTGGCGCTGGCGAACAACATCGCTGCCGCGCTG
This sequence comes from Mycolicibacterium hippocampi, assembly GCF_010723735.1. Classification (GTDB taxonomy): domain Bacteria; phylum Actinomycetota; class Actinomycetes; order Mycobacteriales; family Mycobacteriaceae; genus Mycobacterium; species Mycobacterium hippocampi. The sequence continues at coordinate 1,119 of NZ_BLLB01000003.1, forward strand.
TCGCTGGTGCCGTGGGCCAGGCCCGTCGACTGGTGGTGGATCCTGGCGGGTTTCATGCTGTTCATCACCCCGCTGGGCCGGATGGGCATCGCGGTGTTCGGGGCGCGTGTCCTGATCGGTGACCTCGCGCCGGGCACCTACCGTCGCGGCGGGTCGGTGCACCTGCGGGTGTGGCTGGCCGAGCGGCTGGCCGAGGCCAGTGGCGCGGAGAACATGGCCGGGGCGCCCTGGCTGGTCTACTACGCCCGCGCTGGGCAACTCGGTCGGCAACGGGTGGACCTGCACCGGCGCCGCCGGTCACCGGGATGCTGACCCTGGGTCACCGGTGTTCCATCGAACCCGAGGTCGACCTGAGTGGCCACTGGATCGACGGCGATCTGTTCCATGTCGGCCCCGTCGCCGTCGGCAACGACGCGTCGGTGGGTGCCAGGACCACGTTGCTCCCGGGCGCGGTCGTCGGCAAGAACGCCGACGTGGCACCCGGTTCCGGCGTCGTCGGGAAGGTGAAGAACAGGCAGTACTGGAAGGGTTCCCCGGCGGTCAAGTCCGGTAAGGCCAAGCATCCGTGGCGGATCATCGCCCACCCAGCGCCCCGTTGTGGGTCGCGATGTACGGCGCCACGTCGGTGCTGCTGGGCGCGCTGCCGCTGGCCGCACTGGCCGCGGGGATCGCCGTGCTCGGCTGGGGGGTGCGCGGGACCGAGTCGGTGAGCGCGGCGGTGCTGCCGGCGCTGGTGTGGATCGTGCCGGCGACGCTGGCCGCCCTGCTGACCTACGCGGCCCTGACGGTGCTGGGGGTGCGGTTGCTCGCTGTCGGACTGCACGAGGGCTACCACCCGGTGCGCAGCCGCTCGGGCTGGCAGCTGTGGGCCACCGAACGGCTGATGGATGCCGCCCGCAACCACCTCTTCCCGATCTACGCCAGCCTGCTCACACCCTGGTGGCTCCGACTTCTCGGGGCCGAGGTCGGCCGCGGTACCGAGATCTCCACGGCGCTGCTGATCCCCAAGTTCACCGTCATCGAAGACGGTGCCTCGCCGACGACACCATGGTCGCGTCCTACGAACTGGGCGGCGGTTGGATCCACGTCGCCCGGGCCACCATCGGCAAGCGCGCCTTCCTGGGGAACTCAGGCATCACCCAGCCCGGTCGCCGGGTCCCCGACGACAGGCTGGTCGCGGTGCTCTCGGCAGCACCGCACAAAGCAAGGCGGGCTCGTCCTGGCTGGGCAGCCCGCCGGTGCGGCTGCGGCGCCGGCCCACGGCCGCCGACGTGCTGCGGACCTTTCATCCGTCCGCGCGGCTGAAGGCTGCGCGCCACCGTCGAGACGTTCCGGCTCGTCCCCGTCGTGGTCACGTTCGCCATCGGGGTGGCCGTTCTGCTGTCCGTCCAAGCCGTGGTGCTGACCGCCGGCTGGATCTGGGCCGCGCTGGCCACCGGGGTTATCCTGCTGGCCGCCGGGGCGGTGGCCGGCGGCATCGCGGTGGCTGCCAAATGGATTGTGGTGGGCCGGATCACCGCCATCGAACATCCGCTGTGGTCGTCGTTCGTGTGGCGCAACGAGGTGTCGGACACATTCGTCGAGACCGTGGCGGCGCCGTGGTTCGCCCGTGGGGCAGCGGGTACACCGGTGATGAATCTGTGGCTGCGGGCGCTGGGCGCGAAGATCGGACGGGGGGTGTGGTGTGAGCTACTGGCTCCAGGCCGACCTGGTGACGCTCGAGGACGGCTGCACTGTCAACCGTGGGTGCGTGGTGCAGACCCATCTGTTCCACGATCGCATCATGCGGATGGACACCGTCGTGCTCGAGCAGGGCGCGACGCTGGGACCACTGCGTGGCGTTGCCCGCGGCGCGCATCGGGTCAGGAGCCACGGTCGGACCGGCATCGCTGGTGATGCGCGGCGACGTGGTTCCACCGTCGACTCGATGGCAGGGCAACCCGATCGCCTCGTGGAACCCGCCACGCAAGAAGCGTGACTCGTCGAGTCCCAAGCGAAGCCGGCGGCCGCGTGAGCGACGCAAACGGGTGGCCAAGAAGAACGGGTCACCGGTCATCGACCCGTACCTTCCCGGCTCCGGCAACTTCGGCTACCGGGTGTCGCGCTACGAACTCGAACTCGAATACAAGGTGGCGATCAACCGGCTCGCGGGGGCGGCCACCATCACCGCCGTCACACTGGCCGAACTCGCCACGTTCACCCTGGACCTGTCGGATGCGCTCGCGGTGTCCAAGGTGACGGTGAACGGCAGGCGGCCCTCGCAGTTCCGCACCCAGGCAGGCAAATTGCACGTCACCCTGGCGGAGCGGCTACCCGCCGGCGCGGCGATGGTGGTCGCGGTGCGTTACGGCGGCACCCCGCGTCCGATCCGGTCCCATTGGGGCGAAGTCGGTTTCGAGGAACTGACCGAAGGCGTGCTGGTCGCGGGCCAGCCCAACGGTGCCGCGTCATGGTTCCCGTGTGACGACCACCCCAGCGCCAAGGCCAGCTTCCGGGTCCAGATCAGCACGGAGAGCCCGTATTTCGCGCTCAACGGCAAGCTGCTGTCCCGGCGCGCCCGTGCCGGCATGACCACCTGGGTCTACGAGGCAGGCCCACCCTCGACCTATCTGGTCACGCTGCAGATCGGCGTCTACAGCAGGCAGCGGATGTCGAAGAACGGCGTCGAGATCTTCGGTCCTGCCCGACCGGCTACGCACGAACTTCGAAACCGACTTCGGCCGTCAGTCGCAGATGATGAAGCTGTTCGTGAAGCTGTTCGGTCCCTATCCTCTGGCCGGCGGATACACCGTGGTGGTGACCGACGACGACCTCGAGATCCCCCTCGAGGCGCAGGGAATCTCCATCTTCGGCGCCAACCACTGTGACGGGCAGCGGAATTCGGAACGGCTGATCGCACACGAGCTGGCGCACCAGTGGTTCGGCAACTCCGTCACCGTCCAGCGCTGGCGCCACATCTGGCTGCACGAAGGTTTCGCCTGCTACGCGGAGTGGCTGTGGTCCGAGCACTGCGGAGCGCACCGCAGACGAGCACGCCCGCCACTACCACCAGAAACTGCTCAACTCGGCGCAGGACCTGGTCCTCGCCGACCCCGGCCCGCGCGACATGTTCGACGACCGGGTGTACAAGCGCGGAGCGCTCACGCTGCACGCCCTGCGCAGCCAGATCGGCGACACCAACTTCTTTGCGCTGCTCAAGGATTGACGGACCGCTACCGGCACAGCAGCGCGGTGACCGACGATTTCACCGACCTGGCGGCCCACCACAGCGAGGATTCGCTGCGGGAGCTGTGGGCCGCGTGGCTCTACTCACCGAAGGTGCCATCGCTGGACGTGTGGGTGTGACAGACGCGGCGGCGGCGCCCTCAGGCGCGGTGACCCGCAGCAGCGTGGTCCGCGTCGGCGCGGCGACAGCGCTGACCGCGCTGTGCGGGTACGCGGTGCTCTACCTGGCCGCGCGGGATCTCGAGCCCGCAGGCTTCTCCGTCTTCGGGGTGTTCTGGGGGGCGTTCGGTCTGGTCAGCGGGGCGGCCTTCGGCCTGCTTCAGGAGACCACCCGGAGATCCGGTCCGCCGCCGCCGATCCACCGGCCGCGCGCACCCACCCGTTGCGGGTCGGGGCGGGTGTCGGGGTGACCGCCGCGCTGTTGATCGCCGCGACCTCGCCGCTGTGGTCACAGCACGTCTCGTCGAGGACAGGGCGCTCAGCGTCGCGCTGCTGTGCGGCGGGCTGGCCGGGTTCTGTCTGCACACCACGCTGCTCGGCGCGCTCGCCGGGGTGAACCGGTGGTCGCAGTACGGCGCGCTGATGGTCACCGACGCCGTGCTGCGGGTCGCGGTGGCGGTGGCCACCTTCGCGGTGGGCTGGGGCTCGGCGGCTATCTGTGGGCGACGGTCGCCGGCGCGATCGCGTGGCTGTTGCTGCTTGTCACCTCGCCGACGACCAGGGCGGCCGCCCGCTGCTCACTGCGGTCGACACCGCCACTTTCCTGCGCGGCACCGGGCACTCGATCGCCGCGGCCGGTGCCAGCGCGGTCCTGGTGATGGGTTTTCCGGTGCTGTTGAAGGCCACCTCGGGCGATCTCGGTGCCACGGGCGGCGTGGTGATCCTCGCGGTGACGTTGACGCGGGCCCGCTGCTGGTGCCGCTGACCGCGATGCAGGGCAACCTGATCGCGCACTTCGTCGACCAGCGCACCCACCGGCTCAAAGCGCTGGTGGCGCCCGCGGCGCTGGTCGGTGCGGTGGGCGCGGCGGGGATCGCCCTCGCGGCGGCGTTCGGGCCGTGGCTGCTGCGGGAGGGCTTCGGTGACGAGTACCTCGCCGACGGTGCGCTGCTGGCCTGGTTCACGGCCGCGGCCGTAGCGATCGCACTGTTGACACTGACCGGCGCGGCGACGGTGGCCGCCGCGCTGCACCGGGCATACGCGGTCGGCTGGCTGAGTGCCACGGTGGCCTCCACGCTGCTGTTGCTGCTGCCGTTGGAACTCGAACTGCGCACCGTCATCGCGCTGCTGTGCGGGCCGCTGCTGGGGATGGCGGTGCACCTGGCCGCACTCGCCCGCCTGCACACCGCCGGGTAGCCGACGAATACGCTGCCCGCAGGACGGCGACCGAGAGCAGAGGAGACGACATGGGCTGGCTGGTGACCGGCGGCGCTGGGTACATCGGTTCCCCGTGGTCCGCGCCCTGCTCGAGGCAGTCCTCCCGGTGGTGGTGATCGACGACCTGTCCACCGGATTCGAGCAGTTCGTCCCGGAGTCGGCCACCTTCGTCCGCGGCACCCTGCTCGACCGGGACCTGATCCAGGACACCCTGCAGCGCTTCGCGGTCCGCGGTGTCATCCACATCGCGGGCTACAAGTACGCGGGCGAGTCGGTCAAGCGTCCACTACACACCTACGAGCAGAACGTGACGACCACGGTCAACCTGCTGCAGGCGATGGAAGCCGCAGGGGTGGACCGGATCGTGTTCTCGTCGAGCGCCGCGACCTTCGGCACGCCCGATGTCGAGATCGTCGACGAGACCACCCCGACAACCCCCGAATCGCCCTACGGGGAAACAAAGCTGATCGGTGAGTGGCTGCTGCGCGACGCCGGCCTCGCCACCGGGCTGCGGCACACCAGCCTGCGGTACTTCAACGTCGTCGGATCGGGTTCGCAGCAGCTGTTCGACGCCAGCCCGCACAACCTGTTCCCGAAAGTGTTCGACATGCTCTACCGCGGGGCGACACCGAGCATCAACGGCGACGACTATCCGACCCCGACGGCACCTGCGTGCGCGACTACATCCACGTCTGCGACCTGGCCGCGGCTCATGGCGGCGGCCCGACGACTCGACGACGGGCTGACGGTCGAGCCGGTGTACAACCTGGGCAGCGGCGCGGGCACGTCGGTGAGGGAGATCATGACCGCGGTGCGGACCGTCACCGGCGTCGACTTCGAACCGCAGATCCTGCCCCGTCGGCCGGGTGACCCGGCCCGGATCGTGGCGGCCGGTGATCTCGCCGCGCGGGACCTCGGTTGGCAGATGCGGCATTCGCTCGAGCAGATGGTCGCCTCGGCGTGGAAGGCCCGCCAGAGCGCCGGAGACGCCTACCCGCGCTCGTGAGGTCCTGGGTCGCCCGCTCCGCGCTCGCGCTGATCGCACTGCACCTGGTCGTTCGGGCCGTGCTGGCGTTCGGCGGGTACTTCTACTGGGACGACCTGATCCTGGTCGGACGCGCAGGCACCCAGAGCCTGCTGTCTCCGGAGTATCTCTTCGACGACCACGACGGCCACGTCATGCCGGGGGCCTTCCTGGTCGCCGGTGCCATCACCCGGCTGTCCCCCCTGGACTGGGTGGGTCCCGCGATCAGCCTGCTGATCCTGGCGGCGCTCGCGTCGTTGGCGCTGCTGCGGGCATTGCACGTGATCCTGGGCTGGCGCCCGGTGTTGTTGGCGCCCTTGATGTTCGCGTTGTTCACGCCGCTGGCCGTGCCCGGCTTCGCGTGGTGGGCGGCGGCGTTGAACTCGCTGCCGATGCTGGCCGCGCTGGCCTGGGTGTGCGCGGACGCGATCCTGCTGGTGCGCACCGGTGGCCGGCGCTATGCGCTCACCGGCGCGCTGGCGTACTTCGGCGGGCTGCTGTTCTTCGAGAAGTCGGCGATCATCCCGTTCGTCGCGTTCACCGTGGCCGCGCTCTACTGCTACGTCACCGGCACCGGCACCGTGCGGGAGGTCTGGCACCGGGGGGTGCGGCTGTGGACGGTGTGTCTGGCGCTGACGGCCGCCTGGGTCGGGGTCTATCTGCTGGTGGTCGACCAGCAACGCTGGAGTTTCGATCTGGCGATGACGTGGGATCTGTTGTGGCGCTCGGTCACCCACGGCATCGTGCCGGGTCTGGTCGGTGGGCCGTGGGACTGGCAGCGGTGGGCCGGCGTCGCCGTGGGCCACCCGGCGACGACGGTGATGATCCTGGGCTGGGCGGTGCTGGCCGGTGTGGTCGCGGTGACGATGGTCCGGAAGCAGCGGCTCGGACCGGTGTGGCTGGCGGCCCTCGGGTACGCGTGGCCTGCCAGGTGCCGATCTATCTGATGAGGTCGTCGCGTTTCACCGCGCTGGAGTTGGCCCAGACGTTGCGTTACCTGCCCGACCTCGTCGTCGTGCTTGCGCTGCTGGCCGCCGTCGGGCTGTGCGCACCCAACCGGCCCCGCTCGGGATGGCTTGATGCCTCGGCTGTCAGATCAGCCGCGGCGGTCGTGCTCGCGGTGGCCTTCGCGGCCAGCTCGCTGTACTCGACGGCGACGTTTCTGACCAGTTGGCGCAACAACCCCGCACAGTCTTATCTGCAGAACGCCCGGACCGCGCTGGCGCAGGCGCACGCGTCCTCGGACGCGCCGATGCTCGACCAGGAGGTCGACCCGCTGGTGCTGCAACGGGTGGCGTGGCCGGAGAACTTGGCCAGCCACATGTTCACTCCTCGACGACCGGCCGAATTCTCGCCTGCCACAACCGAGTTACGCATGCTCGATGCCGAAGGCCGCCTCGTCGAGGCGAACGTGAGTTGGGTGCGCTCCATTCGACCCGGCCCGGCGCCGCAGTGCGGGTATCTGGTGCAACCCGACTTCCCGGCGCAGCTGCCGCTGGACGGGCCGCTGCTGCCGGCCGACTGGACCGTCGAGATCAACTATCTGGCCAACAGCAACGGATCGATGATGCTGTCGCTGTCGCAGGGCGACGAGGTCAAGGTGCCGGTCCGCCCCGGCCTCAACCGGGTGTACGTGCGACTGCCCGGCGCCGGTGATGCCATCACCGTGCGGGCGGTCACCGCGGCGCTGTCGGTGTGTGTGGCCTCGGGGCCGGTCGGCTTTGTGACACCCCGATAGCGATGCGACGCTGTCCCGATGACCGATATGCGTGCGACGGGTTACCACGTTTTCCGTGAGTTGTTGCCGGGCGTCCTGCCCGACGGTGCCGACAGCATCGGAGACGGCGGGTTCGGCGACGAGTTGCTCGAGATCGGCGTCGAGAGCGTGTTCGGCCGGCTGTGGGGCCGTGACGGCCTGAGCCGCCGCGACCGCAGCCTGGTGACACTGGGGATCCTGATCGCGTTGCGCGCCACCGATGAACTGCAGTTCCACGTCCAGATCGCCCGCAACAACGGGCTGACCGAAGACGAGATCGCCGAAGTGATCTACCACTCCAGCGGTTACGCCGGGTTCCCGGCAGCCAACTCCGCGTGCAAGGTGGCCCGGGAAGTGCTGCAGGGGGAATGAGCTCCCTGCGCCTGTGGAGCCGCCTGGGGGAATCGAACCCCCGACCTTCTCATTACGAGTGAGACGCTCTACCGACTGAGCTAAGGCGGCGTGCCGTCGGGCGGCCTGAGTCTACGGCAGGGTCCGCCGGCCTCCCAAGTCAGCCGCGCAGCGCCTGCCCGACGGTGCCGACCATGGCGTCGACCGCGAACTTCGGTTTGACGTTCACCGCCAGCGCCTCGCGGCATTCCAGCACCGCCTCGATGCAGCGCAGCAGCTTGTCCGGGGGCGCGTGGGCGGCCATCGCGGCGACCTTCTCGGCCATGTCGGGATGGTAGGCGCCACCGTCGCCACCCCGACGACACCAGCAGGGCGTCGCGGAAGTACGTGGCGAGGTCGATCAGCGCCCGGTCGAGCGCATCGCGCGATGCGCGGTCTGACGTGACTTCTGGCGCCGCTCGAGGTCCTTGATCGCGCCGGTGGCGCCGCGCATGGTCCCGGCCGTGCCCTTTCCGGTGCCTCCGGCGCCCAGCGCCGTGCGCAGCTCTTCCGCCTCGGACTCGTTGCGGTCCCCGGTCAGCGCCTTGGCCTCGGCCTCCGCGGTGGCCACCAGCTCCTCGGCGGCCGCGTACGCCCGTGACGGGGTGGCCGCGTCCCGGGCCAGGCTCAGCGCCCGCAGCCGGCGCTCCCGGGCCTGCCCGTCGGTGGCCAGCCGGCGGGCCCGCCCGACATGGCCGCCGCTGACCGATGCGGCCCACGCGGCGTCTGCCTCCGGTAGCCCGTCGGACTCCACCAGCACCCGGGCGATCGCATCCACCGGCGGGGTGACCAAGGCGATGTGCCGGCACCGCGACCGCAGCGTGATCGCGATGTCCTCGGGGTCCACCGACGGCGCGCACAACAGGAACACCGTCGACGGCGGCGGCTCCTCCACGACCTTCAGCAGTGCGTTGGCCGCGCCCTCGGTGAGCCGGTCGGCGTCTTCGACCACCACGATCTGCCAGCGGCCGGTGCCCGGGCGCCGCGAGGCGATCTGCACGATGTTGCGCATCGCGTCGACACCGATGGACAGCCCTTCCGGGATGATCCGGCGCACGTCGGCGTGGGTGCCCGCCATCGTGGTCGTGCACGCCCGCACTCCCGCACAGGCCTGCCACCGGAGGTGCACTGCAGCGCGGCGGCGAAACACAGCGCCGCCACCGAGCGGCCCGAGCCGGGTGGACCGGTGATCAGCCACGCGTGGGTCATCGAGCCGGCTGCGGCGTCCGTCTCGTCACCGGGGGCATCAGCGGGGGCGTCATCGGGGGGCACTGTGAGCCGAATCACCGCGTGCGGCGCGCGCCGCCGCGATCAGCTCCGACTCCACTGCGTCTTGGCCCACAAGACGCGAAAAAAACACCTGTCATCGCCGATAACAGTAATGCTGCGAACCGACACGTCCGTCCCAGACGCCCCGTCACGGTCAGCTGCGCCCGATACGGTAAGCGGGTGGCCGCCGAACCGATCGAGATCGGACGAATCAGCGCATTCGTCCGTTGGGTCGCGCGTACCCCGTGGCCGGTGTTCACGCTGGGCATGCTGCAGGCCGACATCATCGGCGCCCTGCTGGTCCTCGGGTTCCTGCGGTTCGGTCTGCCGCCCGAGGACCGCATCCAACTGCAGGATCTGCCCGCCTACAACCTGGCGATCTTCCTCGGCTACCTGTTCGTCTCGTTCACCGTCGCGTCGTACCTGACGCTGCGGATGCTCATCCCGTGATGCGCTGGCAGCGGCGCGACATGCTGCTCGGTGACCGCGACCCGGCTGACACCGCGGTGGCCCGGATCCGGGCGCTGAAGATGCCGTTCTACCGCTCGCTGATCAGCGCCACCAACTGGCTGCTGGGCTCGGTGGTGTTCATCGTCGCCAGCTGGCCGGTGGCCAGCAAATCCGCGCCTGTGGTGGCCGTCGCCACCGGCCTGGGCGCCACGGCGACCGCGATCATCGGGTACCTGCAGTCCGAACGTGTCCTGCGGCCGGTGGCGGTCGCAGCGCTGCGCGGTGGGGTTCCAGAGAGTTTCCACGCCCCGGGCGTCATCCTGCGCCAGGTGCTGACCTGGGTGCTGTCCACCGGGGTGCCCGTGCTGGCGATCGTCCTCGCGCTGGTGGCCAGCAAGTTCGCCATCCTCACCGCCCCGCCGAACGCCTGACCACGACGATCCTTCTGCTGGCGATCGCGGCGCTGGTGATCGGGCTGTCGAGCACCGTGCTGGTGGCGATGTCGATCGCCGACCCGCTGCGTCAGCTGCGCTGGGCGCTGGGTGAGGTACAACGCGGCAACTACAACGCCCACATGCAGATCTACGACGCCAGCGAGCTCGGGCTGCTGCAGGCCGGGTTCAATGACATGGTGCGTGACCTGGCCGAACGGCAACGGCTGCGGGATCTGTTCGGCCGGTACGTCGGCGAGGACGTCGCGCGCCGCGCGCTGGAACGGGGCACCGAACTCGGCGGCCAGGAACGCGACGTGGCCGTGCTCTTCGTCGACCTGGTCGGGTCCACCCAGCTGGCGGCCACCCGCCCGGCCGCCGACGTCGTCAGCCTGCTCAACGACTTCTTCCGGGTGGTCGTCGACACCGTCAACCGCCACGGTGGTTTCGTCAACAAGTTCCAGGGCGACGCGGCGCTGGCCATCTTCGGCGCCCCGATCGAGCATCCCGACGCCTCAGGCGCGGCGCTGGCCGCCTCCCGCGAGCTGCACGACGAGCTCATCGACGTCCTCGGCGAAACGGACTTCGGCATCGGGGTGTCGGCGGGGCGGGCGATCGCCGGCCACATCGGCGCCCAGGCCCGGTTCGAGTACACCGTCATCGGCGACCCGGTCAACGAAGCCGCGAGGCTGACCGAGCTGGCGAAACACGAGAAGGGCCACGTGCTGGCATCGGCGATCGCGGTCAGCGACGCTCTGGACTCCGAGGCGCTGTGCTGGGACGTCGGCGAGATCGTCGAGTTGCGCGGCCGCACCGCGCCGACCCAACTCGCCCGGCCGGCACACCTGGTGTCGGTCGACGGCGCCAGCGCCTCCCGCTAGTACTACGAGTCCGGCTAGCTCTTCTTCGCGGCTTTTTTGGCCGCTTTTTTGGCGGGCGCTTTCTTGGCCGCCTTCTTGGCCGGGGTCTTCTTCGCGGCCTTCTTCACCGGGCCGCGGGCGGCGGTCGGCGAGCAGCTCCGAGGCCCGTTCGTCGGTGATCGACAGCACGTCGTCACCCTTGCGCAGGCTCGCGTTGGTCTCCCCGTCGGTCACATACGGGCCGAACCGGCCGTCCTTGATCACCATCGGGTTGCCGCTGGCCGAGTCGTTGCCCAGCTCACGCAGCGGCGGAGCGGCCACGCCCTGCCTGCCGCGCCGCTTGGGCTCGGAATAGATCTTGAGCGCCTCGTCGAGGGTGGTGAACATCTGCTCTTCGGTCGCCAGCGAACGAGAGTCGGTGCCGCGCTTGAGGTATGGCCCATATCGGCCGTTCTGCGCGGTGATCTCCTCGTTGGTGGCCGGGTCGACACCGACCACCCGCGGCAACGACAGCAGTTTCAGCGCGTCCTCGAGGGTCACTGTTTCCAGATCCATCGTGCGCAGCAGCGAGCCGGTACGCGGCTTCGGTCCGGTCGGCTTCTTGTTCTTCGCCGGGGTTCCGGCGGAGCCGTCGTCGTCCTCCGGCGGTTCGGGCAATACCTCGGTGACGTACGGGCCGTAGCGCCCGTCCTTGGCGACGATCTCGTGACCGGTCTCCGGATCGACGCCCAGCGATCGGCCCTCTTGCGGTGTGGCGAAAGCCTTTCGGCCAGCTCCAGGGTCAGCTCGTCGGGCGTCAGCTCGTCCTGAGGTTGGCCCGCTGCGGCTTGAGCTCGCCGGGGTTGTCCGGATCGGCGATCATCCGCTCGAGATACGGCCCGTTGCGCCCGACTCGGACGTTGACCGCGCGTCCCTCGGCGTCGTCGAAGAGCTTGATGGAGTTGACCAGCCGGGCGTCGATCTCTTCGAGATTGCCACCGACGAGCTTCTTGAGACCACCCGCGCGGGCGATCGAGCCCTCGACGCCGTGGTCACCACCGAAGTAGAAGTTGTTGAGCCAGTTGGACCTTCGCTCGTTTCCGGATGCGATCTCGTCGAGCTCATCTTCCATCGCGGCGGTGAAGTCGTAGTCCACCAGGCGAGCGAAGTGCTGCTCGAGCAGTCCGATGACCGCGAACGCCACCCACGACGGGACCAGCGCACTGCCCTTCTTGTGCACGTAGCCGCGGTCCTGGATGGTTTTGATGATCGACGAGTAGGTCGACGGGCGACCGATGCCGAAGTCTTCCAGCGTCTTGATCAGCGAGGCCTCGGTGTAGCGGGCCGGCGGACTGGTGGTGTGCCCGTCGGCGGTCAGGTCCTTGGCGTCGACCCGCTGGCCCTGGGTGAGGTTGGGCAGCCTGCTCTCGGCATCGTCGGCCTCACCGCCGGCCTGATCGTCGAGGCTCTCCACATAGGCCTTCAGGAAGCCCGCGAACGTGATGGTGCGGCCGCTGGCATTGAACACGACCTGCTCGCCCGAGCTGGCGGCGCCGGCGATGCGCAGCGACAGCGTGGTGCCGCGGGCGTCGGCCATCTGCGAGGCGACGGTGCGCTGCCAGATGAGCTCGTAGAGCCGGAACTCGTCGGTGTCGAGCGAAGCGTGCAACTGGCCCGGCGTCTGGAACACATCGCCGGCAGGGCGGATGGCCTCGTGGGCCTCCTGGGCGTTCTTGACCTTGCGGGTGTACTGCCGCGGCGACGGGTGCACGTACTCCTCGCCGTAGAGCTGCCTGGCCTGGTTGCGGGCGGCATCAATGGCCGACTGCGACAGCGTCGTCGAGTCGGTACGCATGTAGGTGATGTAGCCGTTTTCGTAGAGCCGCTGCGCGATGCTCATGGTGCGTTCCGAGGAGAAGCGCAGCTTGCGGCCGGCCTCCTGCTGCAGCGTCGAGGTCATGAACGGCGCGTAGGGCCGCCGGGTGTAGGGCTTCTGTTCGACCGACGACACGGCCAGCTGCGCGCCGCGCAGCCCCTGGGCCAGCGCGCCGGCACCCGCCTCGTCGAGAACGAGCACCTCGTCGGGCTTCTTGACCGCCCCGAGGGAGTCGAAGTCGCGGCCACTGGCCACCCGCCGGCCGTCGACTGTGTTGAGCTTGGCGGTGAACCTGGGAGGAGATGCGGCGGCATCGGAAACGCTGGCGTCCAGTTCGGCGGTGACGTCCCAGTAGCCGGCGCTGCGGAACGCCATCCGTTCGCGTTCGCGCTGCACGATGATGCGGGTCGCGACGGACTGGACCCGCCCGACAGCTTCGGCGCCACCTTCTTCCACAGCACCGGGCTGACCTCGTAGCCGTACAGCCGGTCGAGGATGCGCCGGGTCTCCTGCGCGTCCACCAGGTCGTTGTCCAGGTCCGGGATCCTCGGCCGCGGCGCGGATCGCCGGCTCGGTGATCGTGGAACACCATCCTCTTGACCGGGATGCGCGGTTTCAGCGTTTCCAGGAGGTGCCAGGCGATGGCCTCGCCCTCCCGGTCACCGTCGGTGGCGAGGTAGAGCTCGTCGACGTTCTTGAGCAGATCCTTCAGCTCGGCGACGGTGCTCTTCTTGTCCGGGCTGACGATGTAGAGCGGCTCGAAGTCGGCGTCGACGTTGACCCCGAGGCGCGCCCACGGCTCGGACTTGTACTTGGCAGGGACGTCGGCGGCGGCCCGGGGCAGGTCGCGGATGTGCCCGCGGGACGACTCGACGACGTAGTTGGACCCCAGGTAGCCGGCTATTTTGCGCGCCTTTGTAGGCGACTCGACAATGACAAGTCGTCGAACAGCACCATTGCGCCCGCTGCTGCGGTCCTCGTCAGCCACCTTTGACTAGCTCCACTTCTCCGTTTGCACGCGAGCATCGCATACATGTGCGACCGCCGCGGCAAGTGACAATTTCGCACCTCGGCCTGCCGACGCAAACTGGCCCCTGTCCCCGCGTGCCCGAAGGCGGCTACGTCCGCGGCCTGCGACAACGCCTCGGCGTTGTCGGGTGGTTCCATTCTCTACCAGGCGCGATAGCCGACGGCGCCCGCTGATCCGCAATGCCGGATGCGTCCCGCGGGTGCCGATCAGCGTCGGCAATCACCCTCATCATCGCCGACGCGAGCGGCGAATGCGTTTCCGGCGCGTGCGGGTCCAAACCGAGCAGATATCGATCCGAATCGGGGTCCCCGCCGCCAGCGTCCGCCCGCAGCTCCGTGGCCCCGGTAGCCACTGCGGTGGCACCGTCTTCACCGCCCCTCGTCCAGTCCACGGCGATCTCGACCAAGCGGTTGTCCACCGCCGTCCGAACCAGCGGGGTGTCCTCATCGGTGCGGGCGATCTCCGCCTCAATCCGGCCTCGACGATCATCTCGGCCAGCGCTTGCGCCCGCCACAACTCGTCCACCACCGACAACCGGGCACCCGCTGCGGGCCGCCTCCGACCAGCACCACCTGCCCGGGCGCAGCCAGGATCCCGTCAGGTCGGCGATGGCCGGTGGCACCGACTCCGCCGAGAAGAAGGACAGCTGGCTCACAGAAGTGACACTAGGGCAGCCCGAGCGTCCGGAGGTGTTGCCGGGCCGGGGCGCTGTCGCAGGCTCACTGACAGAAGCACCCCGCGTCTTCCGTGACGGAGGACGCGGGGGTGATGGAGGTTTTGGTTGGTCCGCTTCGCTCAGACGGCCCGAACGCCGGTGGCCTGCGGCCTTGGGGCTCTGACCGACCTCGAACTCGACCTTCTGATTCTCTTCCAGGGTGCGGAAGCCGCTACCCTGGATCTCCGTAGTGGACGAACACATCGGCAGAGCCGTCTTCGGGAGCAATGAAGCCGAAGCCCTTCTCCGCGTTGAACCACTTCACAGTTCCTGTGGCATCTCTCGTACTTTCTTCTCTTCTTACCGGGAGCGGTCCACCGACTTCCGGTGTACCGACCTTCCGACCGCCATACCTTCGTGGAGTGCTCGGAACTCGACCCGACCACAACCCTCGCAGGAACCGCGGCCGCAACGACGATCCTGCGAGTGCGAATCCACGAACACAGAAGCTGCGACCGCAAGTAGTCAATCACGTTCGGGGCTGCTGCGACAGTCACGGAGGAATCACGTAGTGAACAATTCACATGCGGGGGATTTCGGCGACATCCGGGAGGGCCGAGGTGACGGATCGGGGTCGGATTTCGGCCGCGAGCTGCTGGCTTGCGCGGTCGACGGCACGGCGGCCGACGAGCACCGCTGCGCCACGTCGCCGACCTGCCGCCGCGCCGGGCACGGACCCGACCGTGGCACTGGGCGGATCCGGACCTGGTGCAGGCTTTCCGCGATCGGGTGTGGTGACCCCGTGGTCGCATCAGGTGGCGGCGGCCGAACTCGCGCGCGACGGCCGCCATGTCGTGAGCACGGGCACCGCGTCGGGCAAGTCGCTGGCCTACCAGCTGCCCATCCTGACGCGGCTGACCGACAATCCGCGGTCCCGGGCGCTGTATCTGTCGCCGACCAAGGCGCTAGGGCACGATCAGTTGCGGTCGGTGGCCGCGCTCACCTCCGCGGTGCCCGGACTCATCGTGTCGCCCCGACCCCTATGACGGTGACAGTCCGCCGAGGTGCGGCGCTTCGCCAGGGAACGGTCGGTGGATCTTCTCCAACCCCGACATGATCCACCTGTCGATGCTGCGCAACCGCCCGCTGGGCGTGTTCCTGAAATCTCGACTACCTCGTGGTGGACGAATGTCATTACTACCGGGGCGTTTTCGGATCCAACGTGGCGATGGTGCTGCGTCGGCTGTTGCGGCTGTGCGCCCGCTACTCGGCAACAGGCACTGACTCTTCCGGGCCAACGGTGATCTTCGCCAGTGCGACGACCGCGCAGCCCGCGATCACCGCCTCGGGTTGATCGGGCAGACGGTGGTGGAGGTGACCGACGACGGGTCGCCCCAGGGGGCGCGCACGGTCGCGCTGTGGGAACCGGCGCTGATGGACGATCTGTTGGGGGAGAACGGCGCTCCGGTGCGTCGGTCGGCCGGTGCCGAGGCGGCACGCGTGATGGCGGACCTGGTCGCCGAGGCGCGCGCATGCTGACGTTCGTGCGCTCGCCGGGGCGCCGAACTCACCGCGCTCGGGCCGGGCGCGTCGCCGAGACGGCCTGGATGGCCGATCAAGTGGCCTCCTACCGGGCGGATACCTCGCGGACCGGCGCGGGCTGGAGGCGCGCTGGCCGACGGCGAACTGCGCGGTGTGGCGACGACGAACGCGCTGGAGCTGGGGGTGGACATCGCGGGCCTCGATGCAGTGGTGCTCGCCGGTTTCCCCGGCACTGTCGCGTCGTTCTGGCAGCAGGCCGGTAGGGCAGGACGGCGCGGCAGGGGCACTGGTGGTGATGATCGCCCGCGACGACCGCTCGACACCTACCCAGGACACACCCGCGGCCCTGCTCGACAAGCCATCGAACGCGTCGTGATCGGCCCGGAGAACCCTATGTCCCCTTGGGCTCCAGCTCCTCTGCGCTGCCACCGAGCAGCCGCTGACGGGGTCGGAGGTGCGGATGTGGAACGCGAGGCGGTGGCCGTGACCATCGACGACGGCCTGCTGCGCCGCCGGCCAGGTGTTGTGGTGATCGGTGGTCGTCGCGGTGCACCGGGTCGGGAGCACGACAAGGGCGTCTACGCGCCGGCCTGGCGGCTGCGCCTGCCCACAGACGCCGAACGGGCAGCAGCCGGATTCCCGAAAGCGATGAGCGGGCAGCCGGTACCCGGAAGTCGCGCTCCGCAGGCGAAAACCACCAAGGCCTAGCCTGCCGGCCCCGCCCTGGCGACTGCCGAGCCGGGCCCGATGCCGCGACCCCGACCGGCGCCTCGCCCTGACCGGCGCCTCGACCACGACGACATCGGATCGTGCACCGAGCACTCCACCGCCGTCGTACCCATCATGGCCGCCAACGCCGGGCCTGCGCGCAGGCCGCTGCACCCGGTGGGAGTAGGCCGCCGCCAACGCGGCGAGGTCCGCGGCCGCCTGCGCACGGTGTCTGGCGATGACGGCCCGCCGATGTGGGCGCCGCCCGCGGTGATCACCACCAGTGCCGCGATCATCGCGGCGGCCACGATCGAGGCCGACCCACGCTCACCGGCCGATGGGTTCGGTTGGCGACCGCACCGGCGCTGATCGAAACCCCGGGTAGCAGGTCGATCTCGCGGTGACAGTCGCCACCACGTAGTAGCCGTCGCGGCGCAGGTGCAGCGCCGCTCCCGGTGGCGCGACCTGGCGTGCTGCCCGGTCAGCGGCTGCGTCGTCGCCGCGCGCGGCCAGCCGTGCCGGGCAGCATCAACGCAACGCACCTGCATGGACACCGCAGTGAGGCCGGCCAGGCAGACGACCAGGATCGCCACCAGCGCGAGTATCGCGAAAGCGGCCTCGGCAGTGGCGGTTCCGGATTCGCCACCTAGACGCTGGTGTTCAACGCCCGGCTGATGATGGTCAGGGCACCGACGATCGAGTCCCCGGTGACGACGGTATAGAGAATGGCCCCGAACGCGGCCGCGGCGATCGTACCGATGGCGTACTCGACGGTGGACATGCCGTCGTCGTCGACGGCCAGCACGATCAGGCGGGCACGCAGGTCCCGAAAGCGTTCTCTGGTCATGGATGTCTCCTTCATCTCTGGTCACAACACTCCTGATTGCAGGATTTCGCCGGCCAATCCGGCGATGACGGGCACAATGCCCAGACACAGGAAGGCCGGCAGATAGCACAGCCCCAGCGGCGCCGCGATCATCACCGAGGCGCGCTCGGCGTTCGCCCGGCGCTGTCAGCGGCGTCACCGCGCAATGCGGCAGCAAGGTCCTCGGTACCCTGTGCCAGCGCGACACCCGATGCCGCGGACCTACGCGCCATCCTCAGGAACGCCTCGGCGTGTTTGTCCACCGGCCCTGACGGATTCGCCCACGCCACGGCAGGGTCTGCTCCCAGGGCCAGCAGATCGGCGGCCCGCCTCAGCAGCACCGCGAGGGCCGCGGGAGCGGACTCGGCGACGCCCGCCGCCGCACTCGACACCGCCATCCCGGAGCAAACACGCCGCAAGGACATCCAGGCTGGACGCGGTTGCGAGCGTCGTCACCGGACGCCTCATTGCGACGAATCCCGTCGTGTTGCAGACCGATCCGCAGCCGAGCGCCGGGGCCCGGGGACAACAACAGCGCCGTCGCGAGAAGGGCTGCAGCCCAGGTCATCTGCTCACGCTCGCGGTTATTCGGTCCGACCAGAGCAGACCACAGCACACCAATCCACTACCGATGATCAGCAACCAGCCGCCCGCCCCTCCGGAGAGCAGGAACCGCAACGGCTCGGCCCCGGACTGCCCCAACAGCACGCCGAGGACCGGCAGCCCGCGAGATCGCGGCGGTGGCGCGGGCACCGGCCATGCCGGCTTCCACGCGCCCCACGAAGCGTGCGCGTTCGGTGATGTCACGCTGCGCGGTCTGCATCAGGCTGGCGATCGCTAACCCATGGGACTGGGCGAGCTCCAGCACACCGCCAACCGTTCCCAGTGGCCGGGTGATGCCGAGCGGAACGCCTCGGCCCTCAGGCCCGCGCCATCGGCTCCCAGCGCGGCCCGCGCGGCAACCGAGCCCAACGACCGGGCGACGCGGCCGTGCGACTCCCTGGCCGCGACACCCATCGCGGCGACCGGATGCGCACCGACACGCAACTCCCCCACCAGGACGTCGAGGGCGGCCTGCAGCGCGGACTCTTCCTGTGTGCGTGCCCGCCTGCGGCGGGTGGCGCGTGCGCGGGCGAGCAGGGTGGCGCCCAGCAGACCGGCCGCCAGGACGGCAGTCCACGGGATCAGCAGCAGCAACGCCGCCCACCCGGCCACCGCGCACGGCACCACGGGAAGGCGCCGGCGGCTCGATACCGTCGGCGTCAGCGCTCGGGCACGCCGCCGCGACGAGACCGGGGCGATCATCACGGCCAGCGCCAGGGCCAGGGCCGCGCCGGTCACATCCGGCCCGCGCGGATCAGATGGTCCAGTGCCTGCGCGCCGCAACCGAAGCCGGTCTCAGCGCTCCAGCAGGAAGTACCGTCACCCGGCCGTCGTCGGCGCGCTGCAACATCCTCGCTGAGGTGGCGGCGTCCCTGATCGCGCGCCACATGCAGAACGACCTGGATCGCCGCCGCGAGCTGGCTGTGCAGCGCGGCTCGGTCGAGACCGCCGAGTGCGGCAAGCGCCTCGAAGCGGGCGGGTACCTCGGCCGGGCTGTTCGCGTGCACCGTGCCGGCACCGCCGTCGTGGCCGGTGTTCAGCGCTGCGAGCAGGTCGACGACCTCGGCGCCGCGCACCTCACCGACGACGATGCGGTCGGGACGCATCCTCAGCGCCTGTTTGACCAGGTCACGGACCGTCACCTCGCCGACGCCCTCGACGTTGGCGCAGCGGGCGACGAGCTTCACCAGATGAGGGTGCCGGGGCGCGAGCTCGGGGCGTCTTCCACGCACACGATTCGCTCGTCGGTGGCGACGGCGCCCAGCATCGCAGCCAACAGCGTGGTCTTGCCCGCGCCGGTTCCCCCGGAGACCACGAACGCCAGCCGGGCGTCGATGATGCCCCGCAGTAGTTCGGCTGCCTCGGCGGCGACGGCTCCCACCCGGCGAGCGCATCGAGATCCTGACTGGCGGGCCGCAGCCCGCAGCGACAGGCACGTACCCGCGGCGGCGACCGGTGGCAGCACCGCGTGCAACCGGATCCTGAGCAGCTGGCCGGGGTGGGCGGGGTCAGATGATCGATCTGACCGTCCACCCAGGGTTGGGCGTCGTCGAGGCGGCGCCCGGCGGTCAGCGCCAGCCGCTGCGCCAACCGGCGCACGGCGGTCTCGTCAGCGAATCGCACCGAGGTCTGTCGCAAACCCCCGCCGTCGTCGACCCAGACAGCATCGGGAGATGTCACGAGTACGTCGGTGGTCCCGGGGCACACAACGGTTCCAGGATCCCCGCACCGACCAGCTCGGTCTGCAACTCACGCAGGCTGCTGAGCACCTCGGTGTCGCCCAGCACACCACCGGACTCGGCCCGGATGGCGGCGGCCACGACGCTGGGCCGCAGTGGTGCCCGCTCGGCGGCGAGTCGCTCGCGGACCCGATCGACCAGCGGCGTGTTCATGCCGCGGATTCCGTCAGATGCCCCAGATGCGGGTTCTGGCTGGCTGATTCCGAGAACCGCGCGGACCGCCGCGGCAAGTGGTGATCGGCGGCGAAGCACCAGGCCACCGCGTTCCAGTCGAGGTGCCAGACCCGGCTCCGGTCGCATCGAGGCCAGCACGGGGAACCCCACGATCCGCGCGACGTCGACCGACCGGAGGCCGCCGGGCGACGGCCCGCGCACCACCACGCCGGTGTTCGGGTTGCCTGCCGATGCCCATCGGGCGGTGGCAGCGGCGGCGGCACACGAGCGCACATCCGCCGTGGTGACCACCACCACGAGGTCCGCAGCGGCCAGCGCCGTCTCCGCAGTGGCCGTCGGTTGGCGGGCGACATCGCAGACGACCGGTACCCCGGCCCTGCTGCCGGCGTCGATCACCGCGGCCAGGGCCGAAGAGCCGATGTGGTTGCTGGCAGCGTCCTCAGACAACACCCGACTTCCCGACAACACACCGACTCCGCGGCACCTCGGCAGCGCGTCACGCAGGGCCGGATAGCTCAGGCGTCCGCCCGCCAGTGACAGATCGGGCCATCGCAAGCCGGGTTCCGCCTCGTTACCGAGCACCAGATCCAGTCCGCCGCCCCACGGATCGCCGTCCACGAGCAGCGATTCGGCCGCCGCCTGCGCCAGCGCGGTGGCGAAAACCGACGCCCCAGCACCCCCGCGACCTGCCAGAACGGCTATCACCGGCCCGCGGATCCCGCTCTGCCCCGGGCTTCTGCGGCGTCGGACAGCGATGCCATCAGAGCCCGTTCCTGTGTGGCAACATCACAACTTGTTGCGCACCAACAGCAACGGCCGCCTCCCATTCGGCCTGACCTGGTTCTGAGCAACTGATCAGCAGCACCGCGCGCGCCGCGGCAGGCCCCGTTGCACGCAGCGCCGGGCGGCACCGACATCCAGAAGGATCGCCGCGGCACCCGTCCACACGCGCAGACTCGAGGATCGTCGGCACGCACCACACGCAGGCCCGCAGCTGCGATGCGGTCGATGTCGGCGTCGAGCGACCGGTCGTCGAGCACGGCCAGAATTCCCGCTGCTGTCGTCATGAACCCAGCGTCGGATGCGGTCGAGTTCTCGGAAAGAGCGTGGCCAAGATCTGTGGATCAACGCCGTTATTTGGACAGCGGACCGGCCGACAACACACCGAAAACGGTATTCCGCAACCTTTTCAGATTCGGGGACCTGTCCGCTTTGCGAAAACACCCCACAAAGGGACGACCCCCGCCAGGGGGGGAGGAGGCGGAGGTCGTCGTGTATCAGCCCCGGGGGGTCGGGCTGATGCACACCCGGCATAAGCCGAGTGATGCCCACTATACACACGCGAGAGTGCACCAGCGCAAGTACCGAAACCCGGCGATGTCGGCCGAGACCAGGAAAAATAACAGTCCCAGACACGTGTCGTGAACTGCCAGTTTGTACGATCTGTCACGATCTGTCACGCGCGGCCCTCTATGCTGGCGTTGTGACCTCATCCCGGCGGCAGGGGTGGGCCCACCCCCCGGGAAGCCGGCCTCATCGGAGCGCCCCATTCGCACCGCGGCGTTCTTCGATCTGGACAAAACCGTGATCGCAAAATCCAGCACTTTGGCTTTCAGCAAACCCTTCTTCAGCCAGGGGCTAATTAATCGACGGGCCGTGCTGAAGTCGTCGTACGCGCAATTCCTTTTCCTGATGTCCGGTGCCGATCATGACCAGATGGACCGGATGCGCTCCTACATCACGAACATGTGCACCGGATGGGACGTCGAACGATCAAGTCGATCGTCGGCGAGACCCTGCACGACATCGTGGATCCGCTGGTCTTCGCCGAAGCGGCCGAACTCATCGCCGACCACAAACTCTGCGGTCGCGACGTGGTCGTCGTCTCGGCATCCGGCGAGGAGATCGTGGCACCGATCGCCCGCGCCCTGGGCGCCACCCACGCGATGGCGACCCGGATGGTCGTCGAGGACGGCAAGTACACCGGCGAGATCGCGTTCTACTGCTACGGCGAGGGCAAGGTGGAGGCCATTCGCGCCCGCGCCGCCCGCGGGTTACGCGCTCGAACATTGCTACGCCTACTCGGACTCGATCACCGACCTGCCGATGCTCGAAGCCGTCGGTCATCCGACGGTGGTCAATCCGGACCGGGCGCTGCGCAAGGAAGCGACTGCGCGCGAGTGGCCCGTGCAGACCTTCACCAAGCCGGTGTCGCTGCGCGACGCATTCCCGCCCGTCCGGAGCGGCGGTGGCCACGACGGCTGCCGTCGGGGTCAGCGCACTGGCCGCCGGCGCGTACACGCAGATTCGCGTTCTGACTTCGCGTTCTGACTTCGCGTTCTGACCCAACCCTGCCGCGCAGTAGCCGGCGTTGCTGTCGTAACGATCCGGATTCCGACCGGTTTTGCCCTTGCTGTGACTGGGGTCACGTAGTACAAAGGAAGCACGGAAGCCGGGTGAGGCCAGGTCGAGCCGGAAGAGAAGGCTCGTATCTCCCGATCCCAGCTCCCCAGCACGGGTCCGGAACCCGCGGAGCACATACCGCGAAATAGGTAAAAGTGTTGCGGGCCTGCGGAATTACGAAGAACGGACGACCACGACAGCCCTTTGGGTGGGGTTGCAGTCGTAGCGCTTCGTGAGAACGCCGAGGCCAACCCACGCAACCCAGACAAGCACGCTTGGTAACCGGAATTCGTGCTCGCGGGCGGCGATCCGAAGTATTTTCGAATTACTTCGGGCGCCGCCCGCCTCGTTTTGCTGGCCCGCCTGCAACCGGTATCAGCCCGAGGCCGACTGCGCGATGGACAACGCCTCGCGGGCGCCGGCATGCAGTGCCTCGCTGCTGAGCACCAGCCACGCCGTCAGCCCCTCCGCGGTTCCCGACGCGAAACCTCGGGCAGCTGCCTGGTAGTCGCCCGAGCGGCGCATCCAGTGCACCTCGGGTACCCCGAGGCCGTGCGGGTCGAGCCCGCTGGCGATCGTCACCAGCCTCGACACCGCGCGGGCCACCACGCCGTCGGCGGTGCCGAACGGGCGCAGGGTGAGCAGTTCCCGTGCCCGACGGCCGCCAGCACCGTGGCGGGTACCCGGGTGGCGCTGGTCATGACGTCGGCGAGCAACTCGAGTCGCCGGCCGATGTCGGCGTCGGCGCGCGGCCGTCCGAGGCGGTCCGCCTCGACCAGATCCGTCGCCGCGAGCGCATGCAGCTTGGCGATGGCCTGCAGCGGCGCCCGCCGCCACACCCCCACCAGCGCTCCTTCACCGCCTTCGAGCGCCTCGGCCACCCAATGCGCCGGCGAGCACCGGGTCACTGCCGGCATCGTCCGCCGCTGCGGTGGCGAATTGGAGCGGTCCGCCGTCGAGCACCGACGACGCCCTGGCCGCCCGCAACGACGCCTCGGCTGCCGATTTCGGCCAGCCGCGTAGATTGGTCCGATGCCGGTGAGCCCGACCGAGCGCCTCGCGCGCCTCGTCGCCGCCTGGACGACGCCGGGGAGCCGGGACAACGGCGCCAGGAGGTCGCCGGCCGCCCGCCGTCGGCCGTCATCTGTGCTCACCACCGGTCACGCCCGCACGCTAGTCGACCACTGGACCCGCCAGCCATCACGTTCATCGCACGGCAGGCGCCGTCTACAGCCGTACTTGTGAGTTGCCAACGCTGATGCAACCTTCGGTGACTACCCTCACAGTCATGACCGAGACGCACGCCGAAGTCCAGTCTTCGTACCCCCCGGCCCCCGAGTTCGCCGAGAACGCCAACGCGACAGCGGCGTTGTACGACGCGGCGGAGGCCGACCGGTTGGCATTCTGGGCCGACCAGGCCAACAAGCTGAGCTGGGACACCGTTCGACGAAGTGCTCGACTGGTCCGAGGCGCCCTTCGCGAAATGGTTCGTCGGCGGCAAGCTCAACGTCGCCTACAACTGCGTCGACCGTCATGTCGAGGCCGGCAACGGTGACCGAGTCGCGATCCACTGGGAGGGTGAACCGGTCGGCGACGCTCGCGACATCACCTACTCCCAGCTCAAAGACGAAGTGTGCCAAGCCAACACGCTCGCCGAACTCGGCTTGCGATCCGGTGACCGGGTCGCCATCTACATGCCGATGGTGCCGAGGCCATCATCGCGATGCTGCCTCGCGCGCGCCTGGGCGCGATGCATTCGGTGGTGTTCGCCGGATTCTCCGCCTCGGCGCTGAAGGCCCGGATCGAGGACGCCGAGGCCAAGCTGGTGATCACCAGCGACGGTCAGTTCCGCCGCGGCAAGGCGGCTTCGCTGAAGGCCGGGGTCGACGAGGCGATCGAGGGCCTCGGTGACAACAGTCCCGTCGAGCACGTACTGGTGGTGCGCCGCACCGGAATCGACGTGCCGTGGACCGAGGGCCGCGACCTGTGGTGGGACGAGACCGTCCCGAAGGCCTCCACCGACCACGAGCCGGAGGCGTTCGACTCCGAGCATCCGCTGTTCCTGCTGTACACCTCGGGAACCACCGGCAAGCCCAAGGGCATCATGCACCCTCGGGCGGGTATCTGACGCAGGCGGCGTACACCGTCTACAACGTCTTCGACGTCAAACCGGACTCCGACGTGTACTGGTGCACCGCCGACATCGGCTGGGTCACCGGACACACCTACATCGTGTACGGACCGCTGGCCAACGGTGTCACGCAGGTCGTCTACGAGGGCACACCGGCCTCACCCGACGAGCACCGCCACTTCCAGGTCATCGAAAAGTACGGTGTGACAATCTATTACACCGCTCCCACGGTGGTGCGCGTTCATGAAGTGGGGCCGCGAGCTCGCCTTCGAACACGATCTGTCAAGCGTCCGGTTGCTGGGCTCGGTGGGTGAGCCGATCAGAGCATGGCGGTGGTACCGCCTGGTGTTCGGCAGCGACAAGACGCCGGTCGTGGACACCTGGTGGCAGACCGAGACCGGGGCGGCGATGATCTCACCGCTGCGGGGTGACCGACTGCAAGCCGGGATCGGCGATGCGCCCGCTGCCGGGATCTCCGCCAAGATCGTCGACGACGACGGCAAGGATCTCGAGCCCAGCCCCGACCACGGCGAACACGTCACCGGCTACCTGGTGCTCGACAAGCCGTGGCCGGCGATGCTGCGCGGCATCTGGGGCGATCCGGAGCGGTTCAAGGAGACCTACTGGTCGCGGTTCGCCGAGCAGGGCTGGTACTTCGCGGGTGACGGCGCCCGGTACGGCAGCGACGGCGAGATCTGGGTGCTGGGCCGCATCGACGACGTGATGAACATCTCCGGCCACCGGATCTCCACTGCCGAGGTGGAGTCTGCGCTCGTCGGACACTCCGGGGTGGCCGAGGCGGCCGTCGTCGGCGCCACCGACGAGCACACCGGTCAGGCGATCTGCGCCTTCGTCATCCTCAAGTCCCACCACGCCGAGATGTCACACGAACAGATGGTGGACGAACTGCGTTCCGAGGTGGCCAAGGAGATCTCTCCGATCGCCAAGCCCCGCGAGATCCACGTGGTGCCGGAGTTGCCCAAGACCCGAAGCGGCAAGATCATGCGCCGGTTGTTGCGTGACGTGGCCGAAGGCCGCGAGCTCGGCGACACCTCGACACTGGTCGATCCCAGCGTGTTCGAGGCGATCAGGGAGAGCAAGTAGCCTCAGGCCGCCCCCACCGGCACAAAACCGCTGCCCGGCCGTCCTTTGGCGGTGATGTCGGCGAGTTGGGTGTTGAACGACATCGTGACCGCCGGGGTGTGCAGCGGGATGAACTTGATCACGCAGGTCGGCAGCTCCTCGGAGAACGCCCGTGAATCATGCCGACGAGCCTGTTGTCGACTGTGACCGGCGCCCGGAGTCGCCGGGCTGCCCAGACCTGGTTGACGATCGTGCCGGGCTCCTCACCCGGCCCCCAGGTGACCCCACGAATAGCCGGTGGTGCGGCCGAGCTTGGGCCACGTCGCCGAACGCGGGATCCGGCCCGAGCCCGTCGATGCGGAACCCGTTGACCGAACTGGTCGGGATGACCTGGCCGGTCGAACTCGATCACCGCGTAGTCCAGGCCGTCGTTGCCTGCGACCATCGTGCCGACGACGCCCGCGCTCTCGT